>JAICJW010000079.1 GCA_025928215.1 Chloroflexia bacterium
CGCGAGTTCCTCGCTCGCACCCGTCACGGCGATGTGGCCGACCTCGAGGACGTACCCACGTTGCGCGATCGCGAGCGCGAGGCCAGCGTTCTGCTCGACGACGAGCATCGCGAGCCCCTCCTCGCGGTTGTGGTGGCCGCGGGTGTCGATGCGGTGTTGGGTGCCGATCGGCGCGCGGCCGAGCCACGGTTCGTCGAGGAGCACGAGCTTCGGTCGCGCCATCAGCGCGCGGGCGATGGCGAGCATCTGCTGTTCGCCGCCACTCAGTGTCCCGGCAAGTTGCTTGCGCCGCTCGCCGAGGATTGGAAAGAGCGTGAATTGTCGCTCGATGTCGGCGCGAATCTGCGCGCGATCCGAGCGCGTGTACGCACCCACCTCCAGATTATCGAGGACACTGAACTTGGTGAGGATACGCCGCCCCTCGGGGCATTGCGCGATGCCCCACCGCACGACCTCATCGGGCCGCGCCGTACCGATCTCCTTGCCATCGTAGACGATCTGACCGGATCGAGGACTCACGAGCCGCGAGATGGTGCGAAGGGTCGTACTCTTGCCCGCACCGTTCGCACCGATCAGCGTGACGATTTCGCCCGCATTGACCGTGAGGTTGATTTCCCTGAGTGCTTGAATTCCGCCATAGTTCACCGTGACGTTTCGCAACGCGAGCAGTACATTCTCGGCACGCACCTGTTCGGATGCATGCGCATTGATGCTATCCGGTGTGCTCATCCGGCATCACCGAGATACGCCTCGATGACGGCGGGGTTTTCCTGCACCGCGTGTGGTGGGCCGAGGGCGATCAATTTGCCGAAGTTGAGGACGGCGATACGATCACAGAGGCCCATAACCAGCGGCACGTGATGTTCAATCAGCAGTACCGTCAGGTTGAACGATTCCCGTACCGAGCGGATGAAGCCGCTCAACGCCTGCTTTTCGTTTGGATTCATCCCCGCGGCCGGTTCGTCGAGCAAGAGGACGCGCGGTTCGAGCGCGAGCGCGCGCGCGATCTCAAGCCTGCGCTGATCGCCATAGGCGAAGTTTACCGCTTTCGCCTCCGCGCGGTCGGCCATGCCGACAAGGTCGAGCAGTTCGAGCGCTTTCTTCCGTGTTGCCCGGCTTTCCGCGGGCGCGGGCGGCAAGCCAAGGACACCGGCCAGGACGCCGCTGTGTGTATGGACATGCTGGGCGATCATCACATTTTCGAGGGCGGAGAGATTGCCGAAGAGCCGGATATTCTGAAACGTCCGCGCGATGCCCCGCGCCGCAATCTGATGCGGTCGTAGCGTGGTAATATCTGCCCCCCGATAATGGAGGTGGCCGCTCGTCGGTTGAATGAGGCCGGTCATTAAGTTGAACAGCGTCGTCTTTCCCGCGCCGTTCGGGCCGATCAACCCGAATACCTCGCCGTCATTGACGCGAAATGAGACATCATTGACCGCGACTAGGCCACCGAACCGGCGGGTCATACCGGTCGCTTCGAGGACGACAGGAGAGGAATCATCAGCGGACTGCGCGGTGATTTCCCGTGCCAGATCGGTTGTCATGGCACGATCCGTACATTATCAGCTGTCGGCTCTGGCGGGCGATGGCCGAACAGCCGCCGCACGCGGTCGAGGAAATCCGGGGTGATGATGCCCTGCGGAAAAAAGATCGTCCCCAGCACGAGCAGCAAGCCGTAAATAATCAGGCGACCATCTTTCAGGAACTGCGAGAGCCAGTGTGGCAGCCCGCCAATATCAGCGACGCCACGCAGCACTTCCGGCAACGCGGTGAGGATCAAGCCACCGAGCACCGGGCCGATGAAGGTGCGCGACCCGCCGACGAGGACGAAGGCGAGATAGGCGACACTCGCGTCGAATGTCCCCTGGCGGGCATTCCAGGTATTGAGGAAATGCGCGCTTACCGCGCCGACCATGCCGGCGAGGATGGCGCCCATCGTGAAAGCGAGCACCTTGTGATAGGTCGGTGCGATGCCCATGGCGTCCGCCGCCAGTTCGTCCTCGCGGATCGCGGTGAAGGCGCGGCCAATGCGGCTCCGCTCCAGGCGATAGAGGAAGGCCATTGAGAGCATGAGCATCGGCAGGGCGATGTAGAGGTATTGCAGTTGCGTGTCGAACGGCTGCGGCACTTTGAAAATGCCGACCGCGCCGCCGGTGACCTTCAAATTGAGCGAGACGACGCGAAGGATTTCGACAAAGGCGATTGTCGCCAGCGCCAGGTAAATGCCACGGAGACGTAGCGCGGGGATGCCGACGAGAATCGCCAGCGCGGCGCACAGTACCGCCGACACGAGAATTTCCACGAATAGGTAGGCAATGGGGAAGTGCCCCCCATTGGAGACCGTGAATACTTTCGTGGAGAAGATCGCGGCAATATAGCCGCCGAGCGCGTAAAAGCCGGGGCTGGCGAGTGATAGCTGCCCGGCCATAAGCGGCAAGTAGAGTGAGAGGCCAAGCATCGCGGCGAAGACCATCGAAACGATCACATTGCTGTAGGTGCGGAAGAAGTCCAGAGAGGCAATCGTCTGCATCATGCGCTACACCTTCTGCACTTGCACGCGACCGAGGATGCCCTGCGGCCTGAGGAGTAGGACGACAAAGAGCAACCCGAATGCCACCGCGTCTTTGTACGCGGAGTAATCAGCGGGGACGAACGCCTCGGCAAGCCCGAGGACGAGACCGCCGACCACCGCGCCGGGAATGTCGCCGAGGCCACCGAGGACAATCACGGCCAATCCCTTGAGGCCGAAGGCGATGCCGAAGTACGGCCCGGCGATGCTGACGCTCGATCCAACGAGCGTCCCCGCCATCCCACCGAGAAAGCCGCTGAGGAAGAAGGTAAACATAATCAGGCGGTCAGTGTTGATGCCGAGCAGGCTTGCGGTTGTCGCGTCTTCGGACACTGCACGGAGCGCCTTGCCGATTTTGGTGCCGTTAATCACGAAGGTCAGGGCAACCAGGATCACGCAGCAGACGCCGAAAATAACGATCTGCACTGTGCGGATCAAGATCGGATTACTCGCGCTACCGAAGTTGACCGCGACGGGGAGATTCCCCGTGATCCGGCCTTTGTAGGTGTAAATCTCCGCCCCGACGAGATATTGGATGAGATTGACTGCGACAATTGCCACGCCGAGGCTGGAGACGAGCGACAGCAGTTTGTCCGCCCCGCGCCGTCTGAGCGGCCGGAACGCCAGGCGTTCGATCAGGACCGAAAGCAAGCCGGCGAGGATGCTGCCAACGATCATCGCCAGCACGAATGTCAACCCAAACGGCAGCGACTTGTTGGCGAGAATGCCATTGAAGCCGAACGCGGCCCCGGTCAGAACATACGTAAAGTACGCGCCGATCGTGAAAATCGCACCGTGCGCGAAATTGATGATGCCAAGGATCGAGAAGACGAGCGTGTAGCCGAGAGCGAAAATCGCGTACACACCGCCAATCGAAAGGCCGTTCAGGAGCGACTGGATGAAATGCGTCAACCTCGCCCGTCCTTGTCGGCGCGGGAATTCCGTACGGTGCAACCATACGGAATCGCCCTCTCAGCCGGTCTCATCGTGCGCTTGTCGTCGATGCGGCACCTGCCGCTGGCCGAATTATGAGAGGAAGACGAACGTACCGGTCACACCATCGGGGTTCATCTTGATCTGCGCTACGTAGAAATCCTTTTGGATGAGGTCATGATCCTGATCGAAGGAGATATCGCCGAGCGGCGTTGCGTACTTCCCCGCATGTACCTCGGTATTGAGGGCGACGCGCAAATCGTCAATGGACATGTTGGCGATCTTGCTCTTGTTGTCGAGCGACTTGAGCGCGTCCACGAAGACCTGGATGCCTGTGAAGGTCTGGGCGGCGAACTGCGGCGGGTCCTTCTTGAACTGGTCCGTGTAGACCTGCTTAAAGGCAGTGTTGATGTCGCTCTTCAGCGCGGGGCTATATGCCTGCGCGACGAGAATGCCATCACACTGCGCCTTGCAGACCGGGAAAATGTTCGCCGTGTTCAGACCATTACCGCCGATGATGATGCCCTTGAAGCCGAGTTCGCGCAGTTGCTTGACGAGGTTGCCGCCGTCCGCCGCGAGGCCGGAGACGATCGCGAGGTCCGGCTTGGTGGCGAGGGCGTTTGTCACCTGCGTCTGAAAGTCTGTGTCGGTCGTCTGGAACTTTTGCACCGTCGTCACGTCGAGTTTCATGTCCTTCGCCGTGGATTGGAAGGTGTCGGTTTCTGAAACGCTAAAGGCATCGTTCTGCGCGAAGAAGACAGCGACCTTCTTGATATTGGGGTCGAGCTTCAATGCCTGCTTGACAGCATTCGGCGCGACAATCGCGACGGGCGCTGAGACGCGCGTGACGAACGGGCCGATTTGCGCGATGCCCTTCGCGGTGTTCGAAGGGCCGATCACCGGCACCTTCGCTTTATCCGCCGTTGGATCGGCGGCGAAGGCTTGCTGTGAGAGCGTCGGGCCGACGATTCCGACGACTTTGTCCTTGGAAATCAGGGATTGGTACGCATTGATCGCCCCCTGTTCGTCGCCGCCGGTGTCCTGGAGCACGACCTTAATCGGGCGACCATTGACGCCACCGCGATCATTGAAGAACTTCTCTGCCAGGAGGCCGCCGTTCTTCTCTTCTTCACCGAGGAGCGCGACATTGCTCGTCGTCGCGATTGCCAGACCGATCGGGATCGGTTGCCCCGTGAGTGCGACCGGCGCGCCACTCCCGGATGCCGCGCTCGCAGCGGGCGCCGTGGCACTACCGCTCTGCGCGGCGGCGCTCCCCGCCGCTGCCGTCGCCGCGGGCGCTTTGGTCGCGGCGGGGGCGGATGTCGCGCTCGGGGACGACGATGAACCACATGCCGTCAGGACCAACGCGAGAATGACCAGGAACGGAACCGCGAGCCGTTTCATCCTACTCTCCTCCTCAAACAGGCCGGAGCCCGTACTGGCCCAACCGCACCGTGGATGCGGACGAACGCGCGGCACATCAAGGAATGACCGCCGCAATCTCCCCGCAAATGGCCCCGTGTAGCGGCGGGAGCGTACCATCCGTCCGGATACCTGTCAACGTGGCGCATCGCCCCGCGCAGACGACCGAGCTTCCTATGGCCGGACTTTCGCTCGGAGTGGATGTGGCTATAGGGGGTGCATGGGTTCCCGTCGCAATGACCCGCTACGGTTTCCTCGGCGGCACGAGGACCGGCGTCGCGGGTTTGTTCAGGGGCGGATTCTGCTGTTGCTTTGGTGCTTGGGTCGGCTGCGTCACAGGCTGCCCTGGTACGGCGGTCGGCTGGCCGACAGGTGCAGGCGCCTGCGTCACGCGCGGGCGGCCCGGCGGCGCGGTGCCACTCGGCAGCGTTGCCTCCGGCGGTGCAATCGGCCGCGGGTTTGGATTATAGGCACGGACGCCGGAGGGACGATACTTGGCGTCTACCGCACTCAGATACGCGTTCAACTTGCTGGCACCTGCGCCCGTATAGTGGCCGAACTCCGTCTTTTTCTTCGCGGGTGAACCATCCGGGTTGGTCGTCGGCAGCAGGGATGCGTTATGGGTGAGATCCGCGTACGCTTGGAGCAATTCGCTCTGCTCACGTGGCGTCAATTCGCCGCACGCGAGCGTCGGCTCTTTGCCTTTCACAAACAGGTCCTTCACATTTGACCCATATTGGACGGGCTTGTGTCCGGTCGCGGCGCAGGACTCACCATCAACGACGGATGCCGGACGGTAGAATTCCTTCGCGGGGAGGTTGCCGTCCGGCCCGACAAGCAACTGCGGCGCCTTCTCGTGGGCGGTGATCAGACGCATGAATTCATTCCAGATCGGACCGGCGTTCTCGACGCCATCCACCCCTTCTCGCATTGGATGGTTGTCATTGTTGCCGACCCAGACGCCGACAGCAACCTGAGTCGTGTATCCAACCGTCCAGCCATCGCGGAAGTCGTTCGTCGTACCGGTCTTTGCGGCAACGGGCCGGTCCCGCAGAATGAGGGGGCTGGACGCCCCGAAGATCGGCGTGCGGGCCTTGTTGTCCGTCAGCACGGAGGTCATCAAGTAGGCATTGCCGGGATCCATCACTTGCTGGCCTTGTGGCACCGTCTTGCTATTGTCTACGTCTTTTCCTGTCTTCGGGTCCTTGAAAATCGTTCCGTCGGACTTTTCGATGCGCACGATCGGTGTCGCTTCGACGTACTTGCCGAGATTCGCGAAGGTCGCATAGGCATTCGTCAGTTGCAATGGCGAAACTTCGCCGCCGCCCAGCGCGAGCGAAATCCCCAGGCCGTAATCGGCGACCGGTCGGTTGAAACTCTCGGTCAGACCCATCGCATGGGCGAAGTCAACGAAGTTCTGCAGGCCGTCATGCTGCCCGTATTTCGATCCGTCCTTGATGAAGTCATATTCCATCGCATGGAGCGCGGGGATGTTCAGCGATTGCTGGAGGGCATCGCGCACGGTGACGGCGCCGTTGTGAAGCAGATTGAAGTTGTTCGGGGTGTAGCCTTTTTCCGTCCCGTCATCCCAGGTTTTGTGGTAGTCGAGGATGACGTATGAGGGATACCATCCCTTCTCGAAGGCGAGGCCGTAGGCGATCGGTTTGATCGAGCTACCCGGCTGGCGCGGGTTGACCGCCACATTGAACTCACCGTTATTCGCCTTATCATTGAAGTCCGTACTGCCAACCATGCAAAGAATCTGCCCGCTCCACGGCACGATTGCCACGAGCGCGCCATTGGAGACATCGTACGCCTTCGATTCCTTCGCGATGCCGTTGCGCACGACATCTTCGGCGAGGCTCTGGATGTCCATATCAATCGTCGTATAAATCTTCAAGCCGCCGCGATAGAGCGCGTCCGGGCCATAGTTTTGTTCGACGTATTGCCGCACGTAGTTGACGAAATGGGGGGCGCCGGTCGGTTGGTCGGCGCGGAACTTCAGATACTGTGTGGGGTCCGCGGACTGGGCGTATGCATCATTCTTCTGCGCCTCGGTGATATACCCCTGATCTACCATCTGGCTGAGCACATAGAGTTGGCTGCTCCGCGCCGCATCGAGATTGACCGTCGGATCGTAGGCCGATGGCGCCTGCGGCAGACCGGCGAGAATCGAGGCCTGCCAGAGTTTCAAATCCTTCGCGTCCACATTGAAGTAGTTATGCGCGGCGGCCTGGATGCCATAGGAGCGATTCCCATACGGAATCTGGTTCAGGTAAAAAGTGAGTACCTCTTCCTTGGAGTATTTCTGGGCGACGCCATACGCCAGAAAGACCTGGCGAACTTTGTCCTCCTTCGACGGGTCGGTATACCGATCCGGGAAGGCTTGCTTGATGACCTGCATCGTGATCGTCGAGGCGCCGGAACTGCCGTAACTCGAATCAACGAACGTATTGCGGACGGCGCGGCCGATCGCTTGAATGTCAATGCCCTTGTTCGTCCAGAAGGTCTTGTCTTCGGCGGCGACGGTCGCATTGATGAGGTAGGGAGAAATCTCGTTCAGCGAGACCTCGAACCGGTTCCCACCCTGGGGATCGGAGACCTCATCAATGAGATTGCCGTATCGGTCGTAAATACGCGTCGTCTCGAACTGAGGAAGATTATTGGGATCGAAATGGGGCAGGTCGCTCGTGAAATAGGCGTACGCACCGCCCACGACCGCGAAGCCCGCAATGACGACGACGCCACAGACCGCGAAAAAGAGACCGACCGCGGTCAGGAGGACGGTGATCGGACCGGCTGCCACCGCAGCCGCGGGTGCGGACGCCACCTTGCGGTTCCGCACCACAAATGGTGGTGCTTTCCTGCGCATGCTGCTGGCGTGAATCCGGTGCCGGTTGTGTCTGGGAGGGATTGCCACGCCGTGAAGCCTCCTGTGCCAGGACATGCCGCGCCGCCAGTGTACCACAGATCACCGGCGCGCCCTTTCGTTGACCATCATCACAGCGGCGCGTACACTGATCGCGATGTAACGGATGGGCGAATTGGGGCCGCGTCAAAACGCCGGGAGAGCACGTACCGCATGATAATGAAGCACGATCACGCGCGCCCGACCCGCCCGATTGCCTGGCGCCTCATCGTCTTTGCCATGCTATTGCTCGCGGGGTGCTCGACGAGTGGGAATAGCCCCGCTGCGCCATCCGCCGCCCCGGCCACGCCGACGGTCGCCCCCGGTCTGCCCGCGCCGACATCGGTAGCCTCCTCGTCCGCTGCCGCGACCGCGACGATTGCACCGGCGCCAACACCGGTGCCGACGGGAACCCCCCGGCCACCGGCGCCGACACCGACGCCGCAACCGGCCCCGAAGCCAACGCCCAAGGGCGCGCAGACGCTGACGCTCGCCGGGCCGGATCAGCTACCTGACACGCTGGACCCGGCGTTGATTCGCGATTCGAGCACCGCTTTCATCGCGCGGCAGGTCTTTCGTGGTCTCGTGCGCCTCGATAATGCGCTCAATGTTGTGCCTGATGTCGCCGCCGACTATCAGAAGTCCGCCGATGGCCGGTCGTATACCTTCTCGCTGCGTACCACCGCGCGGTTCCAGAATGGCCGGGCAATCAGCGCCGATGATGTCGCATTCTCGCTGGCGCGTGCCTGCGATCCAAGTACAGCGGCGGACGGACAGCCAAAGAATCTCCCCGCCGCTGCCGGTCTCAACGATGTGCTCGGCTGCCTCGACCGGATCAACGGGCGCACGAGCGATGTTGCCGGCATCCGCGTGCTCGATCCGCTGACCATTATGCTCGTTCTCGACGCGCCGAAGGCGTACTTCCTCCAGAAATTGACGCTACCCGATGCGGCGATCATTGACCGCAACGACCTGACGCGCGGCCCGCTCTGGTCCACGCAACCGAACGGCAGCGGCCCCTTCCGCCTCACCGGCTGGAAACCGGACGCGATCACGCTCTCCCGGTTCGACCAGTTTTACGACCAGGTAGCGACACTCGATACGGTGACGATCCTGATCGGCGCGCGGGCGGCGAATCCGCTCAACCTCTATGACGGCAACAAAATTGATGTTGCGGCGGTGCCAATCCAGGCGGTTGACCGGGTGAGCGTCGCTTCCTCGCCCGTGAAGAATGAATTGCGCGTGATCCCGACACTGTCAACGACCTATATCGGTATCAACATGAAGGCCGCGCCGCTGGATTCCTTCAACGTGCGCGCCGCGCTGATCCGCACGATTGACCGGGAAAAGGTTGACACGGTGATGCTCGATGGAAAAGTGACCCCGGCTCAGGGAATCGTGCCGCCCGCGATCCCCGGTGGGAAGTGGGATGCCACGATCCCCGTGGTGGATGCGAAAACCGCGACGACGTTACTGCCCCCGGCGACGGCGAAGACGTTACCGGCAATCTCGTTCGGAACGGGTGGGTCGAATCTCGGTGCGATGGTAAAAGCGGTTGCTGAGCCTGATCTCGGCGTGCATATAGATGTCGAGGAGTCACGGTTCGGCGATTATCTCTCGGAACTGGACGCGCATACGTACGGTATGTTCGTCGTCAATTGGGTCGCGGATTATCCTGACGCGCAGAATTTCCTCGATGTGCTCTTCCATACCGGATCGCCGCGCAATTACGGCAACTATAGCAACCCGAAGGTAGACGCGCTGCTCGATCAGGCGAATGTCGAACAGGATGCCACGAAACGCGCTGACCTCTACCGGCAGGCCCAGCAGCAGATCCTCGACGACGTTGCGATGATCCCGATCTATCACGATACGGACTACGAGTTGGTGAAACCGTATGTCAAAGGACTGTCGATCACCGCGATGGGCATACTGCGCCTGGAAACGGTCTGGATCGAGCGATGACCGCCCCGCCCACGCTGCGCGTCGAACCCTTACTGGCGGAGGATGTCCGGTCGTTGTATCTGCCGTGGAGTAGCCCATTTGAGAGCCTGTCCCTCACACGCCATCTTCGTGCCTACCCGGACCACTCCTTCTGGTTGCCGGAGACGGGCGAGTACATCGTCGGCGAGCCGTGGCGCCACCGGGAGGAGATCACGGCGGTCGCGGACATCTCCGCGACCGCCAACGGGCCGATGCTGCTCGAACGGATGCGCCAGCCGCACGGTGAACCAGCGCACGAACTGGTCGTGATGACGGATTTCGCGGGGGCGCGCCAGCCATCGTTTTACAACAGCATCGGCCTCGGTTTATTGCAGGAAGTGCTGTGCTATGAGGTACGGGCGATTCCACCGGAGCCGCCGCGCGGCATCCTCTCGTTCTCTGCTGTCTCGCTCGACCGGCTCGACGACGTCGCCGCGTTAATCGCCGTTGACCATGCCTCGTTTCCGTGGCTGTGGTGGAACAGCGTCGCGGAATTCGCGGCCTACGGGCAGGTGCCGGGAGTCGCGCTGTATATCGGGACGGACGACCGGGGGACGCCCGTCTCGTACGTCGGCATCACGCATTTTCGCGGCTGGGGCCACCTTGACCGGATCGGCGTCGTTCCTGGCTATCAGGGGGCGGGGTATGGCCTCGAAACGCTCCGGTTCGCCATGCGGATGCTCGCGCGGGGCGGCGCAACACGCGTCGGCCTCTCCACGCAGGCGAATAATATGCGCTCCCAACGGCTCTACCACCGGTTCGGTTTTCAGCGAACATACCAGAACGACTACAACATTTACGGCGTGTGGGTGAACCCGGCGCGGGCGGCGACAGCGTGGCTGCCGGACGGCGCGGAAGGGCGGAGCAGTTGAACGGCAATTCCTTCGGTCAGGTCTTTCGGATTACGACCTTCGGTGAATCGCACGGGCGCGCGGTCGGCGTGACGATTGACGGCTGCCCGGCCGGCCTCGCGATCACAACAGCGTTTGTTCAGGCGGAACTGAACCGGCGGCGCACCGGCCAATCGCACGTCACCACGCCGCGACAGGAGAAAGACCGGGTTGAGATTATCAGCGGCCTCTTCGAGGGCGAGACGACCGGCATGCCGGTGACGATGATGGTCTGGAATGAGGACGCGGATTCCAGCAAGTACGAGCGCATCCGCGAACTCTACCGCCCCGGCCACGCTGATTACACCTACTTGGCGAAATATGGCCGGCGTGACCATCGGGGCGGCGGCCGGTCGAGCGCGCGGGAGACGATTGGCCGTGTCGCGGCGGGCGCGGTGGCGAAGGCGCTCCTGGCGCGAGAAGGCATCACCATCACCGGCTACACCGTGCAGGTCGGCGATGTGATCGCGCGGGAGTATGATCCCACCGTGATCGAACGAAACATCGTTCGCGCCGCCGACCTGGAGGCGTCGGAGCGGATGATCGCGGTGATCGAGGCGGCGAAATCCGCCGGGGACAGCGTCGGCAGCACCGTTGCGGTACGCGCGGACGGCGTGCCGCCGGGGCTTGGCGAGCCGGTCTTTGACAAGCTCGACGCCGACATCGCCAAGGGGATGATGAGCGTCCCCGCGACGAAGGCGTTCGAGATTGGTGACGGATTCGCGGTTGTTGACCGGCGCGGCTCTGACAACAACGACCCGTTCGTGATGGACGAAACCGGCACGGTGCGGACGACGACAAATCACGCGGGCGGTATCCTCGGTGGAATCTCCACGGGTGAGCCGATCATCGTCCGTGTGGCGATCAAGCCGCCGTCATCCATCACGAAAGAGCAGATGACGATTGACCGCGCGGGGAATCCGCAGCCGATCAGCGTCGAGGGGCGGCACGATCCCTGCCTCGCGCCACGCGCCGTGCCCGTCCTCGAAGCGATGCTTGCGCTCGTCCTTGCCGATCACCTGTTGCGCCAGCGCCTCTCCCGCGTCGCCTGGGAACACTGACCACCTCTCTGGGCATGGTGATAGGGGGCTTTAGCCTGCCAAAGCGAGGCAGGCTAAAGCCCCCTATCACTGACTTCATCACGGAGGCGCGTGAAGAAGCGGTCAACGCGTTCCAAGCCGGCAATAAATCGTTCCGGCTGGCCGCCGAGGCCGATGCGCAGCCGCCCCTCCATGCCGAACGCCGAACCCGGCGCAAGCATCACGCTCTCCTCCTCAGCAAGCCGGTTCGCGACAACTGCCGATGGCATGTCCAGATGATAGCGAAGCAGACCGAGCAGACCGCCGCGCGGTTCGACCCATGTAAAGAGGTCGCCCCGTTCGGCGATGAAGGCGCGCAAAGTTCGTAGGTTCTCCGCGCTGATCGCGTGCGTGCGCGCGAGAATCGCCTCGCGGTTCGCGAAGGTGCGGCAGGCGAGATAGTCACTCAGACCGCCTGGGCTGAGCGATGTGTAATCGCGATAGGCCCAGCAGCGCGCGGCGATCTCCGCCGTCGCCGCGATCCAGCCGATGCGGATGCCGGGGATACCGAAGGGCTTGGAGACGGTGCCGACGCTGATCGCGCGCGGTCCGAGATCGCGAAAGGGTGGCGGGAGCGGCATACCATCCACGGTCAGCCAGCGGTAGGCCTCATCGGCGAGGACGTACGCGCCGACGGAATCGGCAAGCGCGTAAACCCGCGCGCATTCCGCCGCCGTCATTGCCGCGCCGGTCGGGTTGTGCGGCGTGTTGACGACGATCATCCGCGTCCGCGTGTTCACCAATCGTGCTAATTCGTCCAGATCGTACTGATAGTGGTTCTCCTCGCGTATTTCGAGGCAGGAAACCTCACAGCCAATTGCCTCGGGGACCGTGTAGAGTTGCTGATACGCCGGATAGATGGAGACGACATGGTCGCCCGGCTGGAGGAGTGCGTTGAAGATGAGATAATTGGCTTCAATCGCCCCGGTCGTCACGAGAACATCGTCGCTGGTCAGGTCGCGGTACGTGTCGGCAATCCGCGTGCGTAGTTCGTCCGTGCCGCGCGCCTCGCTGTAATTGAGCGGTATGGCGAGCAGTTCGCGCATGCGCCGCTCAGGATCGGCATCGAAGGCGAGCAGTTCGGCGGTCGTCAACGGATGAATCCCGGACTCCGCGAGGTCGTATTCGACGCGCGTTTCGTACGTCGTCATCCATCGTTCGAGCGCAAAAGGCACCAGACGCATCAGGCAAGACTCGCTTTCATAAGGCGGTTCAATCTCCTCTCAGTCGAGCAATGCGTACCCGGGCAGGGTCAGGAAGTCAACGAAGGCATCATCGGTGGTGATGCGGTCGAAGAGTTCGCTCGCCTCCTGATAGGGCACGGCCTCGTACTGAGCATCGCCGACCGTATCCTTGATCTTCGTCAGTTCCTCGGCCATCGTCGCACGGAAGAGGGGAACGGTCACTTTCCGTCCGTCGTTCAGCGCGCCATCGGGATTGCGAATCCACTGCCAGACCTGCGAGCGA
>JAICJW010000222.1 GCA_025928215.1 Chloroflexia bacterium
CTCTTCCTCGATCCGGTTAAGAATGATATTGGTCTGGCTGACCGTATACATCACGCCGAGGCGGCGAAAGATCTCCTCATTCTTCGGGTTATTGATCCGCGCGATCACCTTCGGCACCGTGAAAAGATTCTGGCCGAGTTGCGCGATCACCAGATTGTCCTCATCATGACCCGTTGTCGCGATCAACACATCCGCGCGCGCGACGCCTGCCTTCTCAAGAATGGCGACCTCGCACCCATCCCCGTGCATGACGACGGCGCCGAAACGCTCGCTCCAGGTCTGGACTTTCGCGATGTCCTTTTCAATCAGGAGCACCTCGTACCCCTCGGTTACGAGCGTCTTCGTCAGGTAATAACCGACCTTGCCGCCACCAACGACCACGATATACACGCGTCTCGCTCCCTTATGATTCGCTCGACGTGCCGGATGCATTCGGGCGTTGCCTGACCTGCTCGCGGAACAACTGCGCGATGGTCGCCGTTGGGCAGATGGTTTTCAGGCCCAACTGGGAGTAGACTTGCGCCCGCTCGACATCGTACACGCGCACGAGGACCTCCGGCACGGCAAAGACCGTCTGCGCGATTTGCGCGGCCATGATGTTTGGGTTGTCATTATTCGTAACGGCGATGAATGTCCGCGCCTCCTCGATCCCGGCGCGACGAAGTACATCCTCGTCAATGCCCGTGCCGAGGATCGTGCGCCCGCGAAAGGCCTCCGGCAGCCGACGGAACGCGTAGCTATCGGTGTCAATGACGGTGACATCGAAGCCGTCTCCGTCCATCATTGTCGCCAGCCGTGATCCAACGCGCCCGCAGCCGAGGATGACGACGTCGGTCCCGCGTTTGTTCCCCTGCTGTTGCTCCTGCATGAGCGGTTGCCCGTTCCCTTTCTCGCGTAGCGAACGCCTCACCGCGCCACCGGCGGCGCGGCGAGTGGTACGCGGCAGATCCAGACTTCGCACATCGCATGCTTCAGGACGTATGGTACCGTCGAACCGTACGTCGGCTCGCCATACTTCTCACGTAGTTCCGCGCCGAGAACGATCAAGTCCGCACCGCGCTGCACCGCTTCATCCACAATAGCCGCGCCGATTGAACGTGCCTGGAGGACATCATAGGTGGCACGCAACCCCCGGTCACGCGCGGTCTTTTCAGCGGCGATCAACACCCGCTCGCCGCGATCCAATTCATCTGGTAAATCCGCGTCCACCGGCAGTTCCTGGCTCACTTCGACGACATAGACCACCGCGACATGCGTACGGTCGCGCTTGCTGATCGTCGCGGCGAGATCGAGAATGATCGGATCCACGGCACCGCCATTGATCGCGACCACGAGTTGTCGGTGTAACCGTATCGAAGGTTGCTGTGGCACGCGCCAGATTCCTCTCGTTCGCTCAGTGACCGCCAAACCATGCGAGAGTATAGTCCCGCGCATAGCGGGCCGCAAACTCACTGACCGAGGGAGAGACGATTGGCAAGACGATCCGGCAAGCCGGCCGCAAAAATCTTCAGCTGCGCTGCCGCGATGTCGTACGTCACGCGCTTCCATACCACGGTGCGCGCATCCGCGTCATACCAGAGATAGGCCGCACGCGGATCGCGGTCACGCGGCTGACCGACACTGCCAGGATTGATAATGAACCGCTCGCCCGCCAGGGAAAGCGGTTCGTCATTGACGACCGGCACCCGCGAAATCATCGCGTCCGCGTCGGTGTAACAGGCCGCGACGTGCGTATGCCCGACGAAGCAGAGCGCGCCATCGAACGCGCCAAACGCATCGCGCGCGTCAACGACGGAGAGGATGTAGGTCCAGATCGGATCGGCGGGGCTTGCATGCGCGAGCGTCACGCCCTCCACCGCGACCAGAGACGGCAACGACCGGAGATAGGCGATCTCTTCCATCGAGAGTTCGGCGCGCGTCCACTCCGCCGCCCGGGCCGCATTCGGGTTGAAGTCGCGGACAACGGACGGCTCGAACGCGGCGTAGTCGTGGTTGCCGGACAGGATAATCTCGCAGTGCTCACGCACCCACGCGAGGCACGCGGCGGGTTCCGGGCCATAGCCGACGATATCGCCGAGGCACCAGATACGGTCGGCGCTTCCCGCGTCGGCGATGACGGCATCGAGGGCGTCCTTATTACCGTGAATATCCGAGAGGATGAGCGTTCGTGTCATACGCGTAGTCTCGCACGCCCGACGGCGAATAAACAAGCGCGTGATCCACTATGCTATACTCGCGTCCGCCGCGCGGCATGGGCCGCATCGGTGGAAACAAGGAGCCGGGGATGGGGTTACTGCGGAGCGTCGTTGATACGGTCATCGGCAATATGACCCCGGAAGAGCGCGTGGAGGCAATTCGCGAAGTCGCCTCGCAGGCGATTGAGTTGATGTCGCCTCAGGAGCGCACCGATCTCGCCCACCGCATCCTCGGCGATCTCATCGTCTCCATGACGAGCGATCAGCGCAGCGCAATCGCCGCACAGTTAAGCAATGACGCGCAACCGGCTGCACAGGAGTGATGCGATGAACGCCCCCGAATTACTCGATAGTATCGCACCCGAACAGGCAGATACGCGCGATGCCGCACGGCGTGGCGCCGGCACCTGGATGGTAGTGCTCATTCTCGTCGTCGTCTTCGGCTATCTCACGGCATCGCGCCGAAAGGCGCTGGGGACGTTTGCCGAACAGGTCGCGGATATCGTGCGCGACTTTCGGGGCTACGATCCGGAGTTCTGAGATTGATCCTGGTGGAGCAGGCAGAAGCCTGCTCCACCAGGTACGCCCTTAGGTCAGCACCTTGTCGGTGTTTCGCGCGCCGAACTTCGCGAACCCCCGTCCATCGCAGCCGTTCGTCAATCCGCATGCGCCGCAGCATTGCTTAACTTTTCTCCCCGAGCCAAGCGGACACGGCGCATTGCGTCCGACCTTGCCATTCCCATTCGCGCCTGCCTTCGCCCGCTTGGGCTTACCGCCGTCCTCATCAGATTCGCGGTTCGTCGTGGCATTAGCGAAGACATTCGTCTCCGGAACCTGCTGCACCAGCGTGACCTGAAAAATGGTATGCGCGATGTCATGCAGGATATTGCGCTGCAACTGCTGGAACATCTGGTACCCTTCGGTCTTGAAGGAGACGAGCGGGTCGCGCTGGCCGTACGCCTGGAGGCCGATACCGATCCGGAGGTCCTCGATGGAGGTCAGGTATTCGACCCAGAGCGTATCAATAACGCGCAGCATGACGAGTCGTTCGAGTTGGCGCATATTCTCTTCGCCAAGTTCCGCCTCCTTCGCCTCGTACGCCTCCTCCATCATCGCGACGAGATCTTCTTTCAGATCATCGAGGTCACGCGTGTCCGGCTCGAAATCGGCGGGCAGCGGCACGACGGTGGACAGCGCCTTGAGCAGCGCTTCGACATCATAATCCTGCTCATTGCCGCCGCTATGCGTGTCCACCGCGTGTTCGATCTCGCTTTGCAGCGCATCGAGGACGGCATCTTTCATGTTCTCGCCGCGCACGATCTTCGAGCGGTCTTCGTAGATCTTCTCGCGCTGCTTGTTGACGACATCGTCGTACTCAACAACGTGCTTGCGCAGGTCGAAGTTGTACCCCTCGACTTTGGTCTGCGCGCTCTCAATCGAACGCGAGATCAGGCTCGATTCAATCGGCGTGTCGTCGTCCACGCCAAGTTTATCCATCATGCCCGCGATGCGCTCCGAACCGAACCGGCGCATCAGGTCGTCTTCGAGCGAAACATAGAAGCGGGATGAACCCGGATCACCCTGACGGCCCGCGCGCCCGCGCAACTGGTTATCAATGCGGCGCGCCTCGTGCCGCTCCGTACCAATGATATGAAGGCCGCCCAAGTCGCGTACACCCTCACCAAGTTTGATGTCTGTACCGCGTCCGGCCATGTTCGTCGCGATCGTCACCGCGCCCGCATCGCCCGCGTTGACGATAATTTCGGCCTCGCGCTCGTGGTATTTCGCATTCAGGACGAAATGGGGGACGTCTTCGCGCGTCAGTAATTCGCTCAGGTGCTCGCTCTTCTCGACGGAGACGGTGCCGACGAGAACCGGCTGGCCCTTCTGCTGCCGCTCCTTGATCTCCGCCGCGACCGCCTTGAACTTCGCTTCCTCGGTCTTGAAGACGAAGTCGCCCAAGTCCTCGCGCACCATCGGCATATTCGTCGGAATCGTGACGACTTCGAGTTTGTAAATTTTATAGAACTCCTCCGCCTCCGTTGCCGCCGTACCCGTCATGCCGGCCAGTTTCTCGTACATGCGGAAGTAATTCTGGAAGGTGATCGTGGCGAGCGTGCGATTCTCGCGCTTAACATGCACGCCCTCTTTCGCCTCAATCGCCTGATGCAACCCCTCGCTATAGCGACGACCTTCCATCAACCGCCCGGTGAATTCGTCCACGATGATGACCTCGCCGTCGCGGACGATGTAGTCCTTGTCGCGTTGGTAGACAGCCTGGGCCTTCAGGGCATTTTCCATGTAATGCGTCAGGTCGGCGTATCGCTCGTCATAGATACTCGATCCCTCCGGAATGCCCGCCTGCTCCTCGACGCGGTCAATCCCCTCATCGGTCAGGCTCGTGGAACGCGTCTTCTCGTCAATTGTGTAGTCGCGCTCTCGCTTCAGCGTGCGGGCGATCCGGGCGAATTGATCGTAATGATCGGTCGCCTCCTGCGCGTCGCCGGAGATGATGAGCGGCGTGCGCGCCTCATCAATGAGGATGTTGTCCACCTCGTCCACAATCGCGTAGACGAGCGGGCGCTGCGCCATTTCGTCCGGGCGAAAGACCATGTTATCGCGCAGATAGTCGAAACCGAACTCGTTGTTCGTGCCGTAGGTGATGTCCGCCGCGTACGCTTCCGGACGCGGTACGGGGCGCAAGTGGTTATAACTCGTATCCTCGATCTCATACTCCGGGTCGTAGACGTAGGAACTCTCGTGCTGGATGACGCCGACGGTGAGGCCGAGGAAGTGATACGTTGCTCCCATCCAGCGCGCGTGCAGCTTGGCGAGATAGTCGTTGACCGTCACGAGATGGCACCCCTCACCGGTGAGCGCGTTCAGATAGAGGGGCAGCGTCGCGACGAGCGTCTTGCCTTCACCCGTTTTCATCTCGGCGATTTTGCCCTCGTGCAGGACAATTCCACCGATCAACTGCACATCGAAGTGGCGCATATTGTTGACGCGCCGGGATGCCTCGCGGACGGCGGCGAACGCCTCCGGCAGGATGTCGTCGAGGGTCTCACCCTCCTCCAGCCGCCCGATCAGTTCGCCGGTCACGGCGCGGAGTTCGTCGTCGCTCTTCTCCTGCATCGCCGGTTCGAGTTCATTGATGCGCGTGACGCGCGGCATGTAGGCGCGAATCGCCTTCTCATTGTTGTCGAATATCTTGCCGAGAAATTTAAACATCGCTCTTGCCTCGCTCGTGTGCAGACCGCATGCGCTCATTCATGGTAAGAAACGTGAATTACACGCTTCGTATGCTCTAGTGTAGCCGAATTATGCCGTCCGTACCACCTTAAGGAGCGTCGCGCATCGCACACTCCATTGTGCTACACTACGCGGTCAGAAGGCATGACAATGCTCGGGCACGCAATGGAGCGTGTCCGATCAATGCGACAATCGGGGTCGCAGAAAGCGGAGAGGCGCAACAATGTCAGATTCGCGTCATCGTGTGACACGACGCGTTTTCCTGAGCGGCATCGCGAGCGGCGCGGCAGCCGCCATCCTCACGGCGTGCGGCGGCAGTAGCACCGCGACACCGGCAGCGACGACCGCCGCGACGAAAGCCGGGACGGCAGGTACGCCCGCGGCGACGACCGGGAGTGCGGCGTCAAGCGCACCCGCCGCGACGACGAGCAGCGCCGCGACGACGGTACCCGCCGCCTCGGTGACGACGAGTGGGACGACCGCAGCGGGGAGCGCCGCCGCACCGAGCGGCCCTGTCGCCGGGACGATTCGCTTTGGCGCGGCGGTCTCGCTGACTGGCGCGACCGCGAACGAGGGCAAACTGACGCAAGACGGCTACAACTTCTGGAAGAAGACTGTCAATGACGCGGGCGGTATGATGGTCGGCGGCCAGCGCTACATGGTAGATCTCAAATACTATGACGACGAGTCCAGCCCGGACACGAGCGCCAAATTGACCGAGAAACTGATCACCGAGGACAAAGTGAACTTCGTCCTCGGCCCCTACGGCACCGGCCCGACGCTCTCCGCCAGCGCGATCACTGAGAAGTACAAGATGCCGATGGTCGAGGCCAACGGCGCGGCGGAGGCGATCTTCAGCCGGGGCTTCAAATATGTCTTCTCCCCGATGACGCCTGCCAAATTCTACCTGCGCGGCATCCTCGATGCCTGCCTCGACAAAGACCCGACGATCAAGACGGTGGCTATCCTCGCCGACAACGACACCTTCTCCGTCGAGGTCGCGGACGGCACGCAGGCATACGCGAAGGAGAAGAACCTCAACGTCGTCTACTATGAGAAAGTCCCGGCGGACACGAAGGATGTATCGGCGCAGCTAACGCAGATCAAGCCGAAGAATCCCGATCTCTTCCTTTCCTCCGGTCACTACGCTTCCGCCGCGCTGGTGATGAAGCAGTCGAAAGAGTTGAAGTTCAACCCGAAGGCATTCGGCTTCAGCGTCGGCCCCGCGCTACCGCAGTTCACCGATTCCCTCAAGGCGGACGCCGACTATGTTTTCGGTGGCACGCAGTGGACGCCCTCATTGAAGTACAAAGATGAGCAGTTCGGCACGGCAGCGGACTACGCGACGAAGTTCAAGGCGTTCGCGGGATACGATCCCGCCTACCAGAATGCCGAATCCACCTGCGGATGCCAGTGCTTCCAGCAAGCGATAACAAAGGCGGGGAGCCTCGATACCGAAAAGGTGCGGGACGCGCTGGCGACGCTCCAGTTCTCGTCCTTCTATGCGGATGTGAAGTTCGACAGCCGGGGGATCAACGTGGACAAGCCGATGGCCGCCGAGCAGATTCAAGGCGGGAAGAAAATCACCGTCTGGCCGAAAGCAGCGGCGAGCGGCGATATTAAGTACCCAACGCCCGCGTGGGACAAACGGTAAACCTCACCCCCCTACCCCCTCTCCTTTGCCTGGGCAAAGGAGAGGGGGAGAGATACGGGGAACTGGAGACTGAAGGAAGACCACGATACTGCGGACAAGAAACCCCCTCTCCTTTGCCACGCGGCAAAGGAGAGGGGCCGGGGGTGAGGTTTCAATGGATTTTCTCCTGCACCCGGCCTTCTGGCCGCAGCAGATTATCAATGGGCTGCTGATCGGCGGCGTCTACGTGCTGGTCGGGTTGGGCTTCTCGATCGTCTGGGGCATCCTGAATATCGTCAATCTCGCGCATGGCGCCTTTATCATGCTCGGCGCGTTCGTCACCTATTTTATCTGGGACGCGACGAACCTCGATCCGTTCCTCGTCCTGCCGATCGCCGCCGCGATCCTCTTTGTCGTCGGCTACGCGACGCAGGCGAGCATCATCAACTTCGTCGTAC
>JAICJW010000204.1 GCA_025928215.1 Chloroflexia bacterium
AATGCGCTCGGCTGGCCCGCCATCGTCGTCCCGACCGGCCTGACCGGCGACGGGCTGCCACTCTCGACGCAGCTGATCGGGAGACCGTGGGACGAAGCGACGGTGTTGCGCGCGGCGCGTGCGGTGGAGCGAAACGGCCCGTGGGGCAGGCGGCAACCGGCGGGCTTCTGAGGCCACATAAGGGGAGAGGGCCGGGAATCATTCGGATCGTAGAAGCGCGTCATCCCTTCCCGTTTCGGGAGGGGCAGGGAGTTAGGTATGAACTACGACACACTGATCACCAATGGACGGATCATTGACGGCACCGGCAACCCGTGGTTCTACGGCGATCTGGCGATCGAGGGGGAGCGGATCGTCGCGGTTGCGCCGCCGGGGAGGATTGACCCGGCGGCGGCGGGAACGGTCGTGGACGCGGCGGGGATGATCGTCGCGCCCGGATTCATCGACATCCAGAGCCATTCGATTCTGCCCTTCTTCACCGATACGCGCTCGCTCTCCAAGATCACGCAGGGCGTAACGACGGAGATCATGGGCGAGGCGTGGACGCCCGCGCCCTTCGGCGGGCGGATCGAGTCGCCCTTCCGCAGCAGCTTCTTCGGCGGCGGCGAGTGGGACGCGAAGGCACGCGGGTGGACGCGCTTCCGCCACTGGTTGGAAGATTTGGAGACGCGCGGCGTCTCGGTCAATGTCGGCTCATTCATCGGTGGGGCGACGGTGCGGGAGTATGGCAAGGCGCAGGAACTCGGCGAGCCGAACAGCGACGAACGGGCGGCGATGTGCCAGGTGACGGCGGAGGCGATGGAGGACGGCGCCTTCGGCGTGGCGACCGCGCTCATTTACCCGCCCGGCGCCTTCGCGGGCACCGAGGAGTTGGTCGAGATCGCGAAGGTGATCGGGCAGTACAACGGCGTCTATATCACCCATCTCCGCTCCGAGGGCGACCGTTTTTTGGAGGGGCTGGAAGAAGCAATCGAGATTGGCACGAAGGGCAACTGCGCCGTCGAGGTCTACCATCTTAAAGCGACCGCACCGCGCAACTGGCACAAAATGGCGCAGGTGATCGCGCGGATTGATCGGGCACGCGCCGAGGGGCTGGATATCGCGGCGGACATGTACCCGTATATTGCCTCTGGTACCGGGTTGAGCGCTTCCTTGCCACCGTGGGCATCGGCGGAGGGGAAACTGTTCGATAACCTGCGCGATCCGGCAATCCGCGCGAAGATCCGCGACGCGGTTGTCGAACCAGATGGCACCTGGGAGGCGCAGGTGACGCAGGTCGGGCCGGAGGGCGTGATGCCGATTGGCTTCCGCAAGCCCGAAAATATGCACTACGCCGGGAAGCGACTGGCGGAAATCGCCGGGATGCGCAACCAGCACTGGTCGGACGCACTCATTGACCTCGTCGCGGACGAGGGGCAGGCGATCTCCACGATCTACTTCAAGATGTCCGAGGAGAATCTCGCTTTGCAACTGCGCCAGCCGTGGATCAAGATCAGCACGGACGCCGGAGGCATTGACCCCGCGCACGCAACAGGGCTTGTCCATCCGCGCGCCTATGGCACCTACACACGTGTCCTCGGCAAGTACGTGCGCGAGGAAAAAGTCCTTCCGCTCGAAGACGCGATTCGTAAGATGTCCTCCGCCGTCGCCGATCGGCTCTTCCTGCGCGATCGGGGCGTCTTGCGTGACGGCCACTACGCGGACGTTGTCATCTTCGACCCTGAGACGGTCGGGGATCGCGCCACCTTCACCGAACCGCACCAACTCTCGGTCGGCGTCCGCGATGTCTGGGTGAACGGCACGCGCGTCCTCGCGAACGGCGAGCACACGAACGCTACCCCCGGCAAATTCGTTCGCGGGCCGGGAGCAAGGTGAACCTCACCCCCAGCCCCCTCTCCTTTGCTCGGAAGCAAAGGAGAAGGGGAGAGATGCAGGGAGGACGCGCGTAGATGCATTGACTATCGTCTTTCGATTTTGGCTCCCCGCTCCATCGCCTTGAGACAGGGATGATAGAACGTCCGTCCGGCGATTGAGCGGGGCCGGGAGTGAGGAAAAACCATGACCTACCGTATCGCCATCGGGGAGTTTGCGCACGAGACGAATACCTTTTGCCCGGAGCCGACGACGACCGAACCCTTTAAGGAGTACCAGTGGCTGCGTGGGGATGAAATCATCCGCACGCACGGCGGCAATCGTACCTACATCGGCGGGATGCTGGCGCGGGCGGCGGAGTTGGGCATCCTGGCGGTGCCGACCTTCGCGGCGGTCGCCTATCCGTCCGGGACGATTACGCGGGCGGCGTATGACGAGATTACCGGCACACTCCTGGCCGAGATTGAACGGGCGATGCCGGTGGACGCTGTCTGCCTCTCGCTCCACGGTGCGGGCGTCGCGGAGGGGATTGACGATCTCGAAGGCGCGGTGCTCGCGGCGGTGCGGGCATGCGTCGGGCCGGATGTGCCAATTGCCGCTTCGCTCGACCTGCATGGCAATATCACGCCGCTCATGCTGGAGAAGGCGAACGGCCTCTTCGGCAACTCGTACTACCCGCATACGGACAGTTACGAGCGCGGCGCGGAGGCGATGGACTTCCTCTCGCGCCTGCTAACGCATGCAATTGCCCCGGTCATGCACCTCGAACAACTGCCGGTGATGATTCCAACCTGCAGCACCGATCTCGAACCGGGTACGCGGCTTAACGCCCTCTGCCGTGAGTGGGAGCAACGACCGGGGATGCTCGATTGCACGATCTTTCATGGCTTCCCCTATACCGATGTTCCCGCCGTCGGCATGTCCGTCCTGACGATCACGGATAATGATCCAACATTGGCGGCGGAGGCGGGGAAGGCGGTCGCACAAGAGATCTGGGAGGCGCGCGAGGAGTACCGGCCGGAAATCCTCACGACGCGGGAAGCGATCAATCGCGCGCTCGCCGTGCCGGAAGGCCCGGTCGTGATCAATGATACGTCGGACAACCCCGGCGGCGGCTCTCCCGGCGACAGCACGCATCTCCTGCGCACAATGCTCGCCATGAACCTAACGAATGCCTGCTACGCCTACATCTTCGATCCCGAAACGGCGGCACAGGCGCACGCGGCGGGTGTCGGCGCGACGATTGACGTGCGCCTCGGCGGCAAGACGGACGATTTACACGGTGCGCCGGTCGAGGCGGCGGCGTACGTCAAATGCCTCACCGACGGGCAATTCCACCTGACGACGCCGATGGGGCGCGGCATGCTCGTTGATCTCGGCCCGATGGCGCGCCTGCGGATTGGCGGCGTGGATGTGCTCGTCGGGTCTCGCCGCAATCAGGTGCTGGACGACGAAATTTTCCTCCTGCACGGCATTGACGTGCGGCGATACCGGATCGTTGCCGTGAAGTCCAGCGCGCACTTCCGTGCCGGATACAGGGACCTTGCGACGGCAATCATCGCGGCGGATGCACCCGGCGCGACGACGCTCGATCTTTCCGGCTTCCCCTATCAGCGCATCCGCCGGACGATCTGGCCGCTCGATGCCGCCGAGATGCGCGGCGCGTATGCGCAGTATCTGTAACGCGATGGAGGAGTACGATCCGTGTGGATTGAGTGGCGTATTCGCTGGCGTGGCGATGAAGCGACAGTGCGCTGGAAGAACGGCGCTCTGACGAGCGAGAACAGTGTGACAGCGGCGTTCGGGCGGTTCGCTGTCAGCAATGCCCCGACGACGGATCGCCCACTTGAGGAACGCCTCGCGGACGCCGCCATCGCGAAGGAAATGATGGCGGAGTTCGCGGATGCGATCCTCGCATGTCATAGCGAGGAGGGAGAGCCGGGAGAAGACTAATCCGCTACCGCCAGCCGCTCCAGGGACGCATGGACGTCGTCCCACGTCGGGGTGGCGCGGGCTTCGCCCTCGGCGCACTGGATATTGACATAGCCGCTGCGGAAGGGACGCGCGACCTTCTCGTCCGGTACATACTGCCGCCGCGCGATGCAGCCATTGTCATTGCCCAGCAGGTGGAGCGAGACGGAGGTGATGCCGGAGGTCGTACGGACGCGATGAATGTCATTCTCCGGCAGCAGGGTGTAGAAGTCGCCGGGCGTGAGCGCATGCCGCTCTGCCACAGCGAGGTCCGCGAAATCATCGCGCGTGCCGTCGTCGCGCCGCTGATAGACGATCTCATCCTGCTCGCCCCGGTAGAGGCCAACCAGCCCCCAGGCGAGATGGTCATGCACCGGCGTTTCGCGTCCCGGCGCGAGGACGAGGGCGGAGAAGGCGAGGCTGGCATCGCCCGCGCGATACAATAACCACATCCCCGTATTGGCGCCCATGCCGCTCTGTGTCGCCGGTTCCTGGTACTCCGGTGGGAGCCAGTGCGGGTCCGCGAGCAGGGCGGCGAAGTGGGGCCGGATTTCCTCCATGGCGGCGGCTGCGTTCGGCGCCGCCGCACGGGCGGCATTAACCGCAGCGATGAAGTCGCGCATCACCGGTGTATCGAGAATGTACTGATCCTCACCATCCTCAATTGTCGGCAGGTCGTTGTGGAAATGGCACATCGAACATCCCTCCTATGAATCGCCGTCGCGAAGAATAGTGTACAGGAAGTTCGGAGTTCGATGTTCGATGGCCCACTCCGAACTCCGAACTTCCATGCTAGCATAGGCGCGCGGGCAGCCGGTCCGGGCCGCCCCTTTTTCGTGCCGGAAAGGGAAGCCTTGCGATGCTCGATCGCCTGCATATGCCGCGACCCGGCGAGCAATCCTCCGCCATCCGGCGCTACACGGTGATGATCTTCGTCCTGTTGACCGCGTTTGGCGCGTCCGATTTGCTCTTTAATCTCTACCTCACGCGCCTCGGCTACCGCGAGGACTTCATCGGTCTCGTCAACGCTGTGACGCAACTCGTCTGGGCGGTTGCGGCGGCGATGGCGGGCTCGCTCGCCCACCGGTGGACATCGCGGCGTGTCCTGATAGTCGGTGCGCTCGTCCTGGGAGTAGGCTATGCGGCGCGTGGCTTCGTCACCGCGCCGTGGCTCATTATTGTCACATTTTCGGTGGGGTGCATCGGTGGTGGCTGGGTCTTCGCAATCGGGATGAACTACATCGCCGATTACACGACCGTCGCCAAACGGCTCGGCGCGATTGCGCTCTATACGATGGCGAGCAGCCTCTCCACGACGCTCGGTAGCATTGGCGGGGGCTGGTTACCGACACTGATCGAGCAGATCGGCGGCACGCGTGACGGGGCGGGGCCGATCCGGCTGACGCTGATCCTCAGCGCGGCGATCATGTTCTTCAGCGTCTTGCCGCTGCTCGGCGTCGGCCCGCCCCCAGAGGACGTGCACGCCGCCATGCCGCTGGGGCCCGCGGTATCCACGCCGCGCGATCCGCCGCGACGAACACCCGCGCAGCAGACGCGGCGCGACACGTCGGTTTACTTCATCTTTGCCTTCGTGCTGGCAGGCGGCGTGGCGATGATCGTCCCATTCTATAACGTCTACCTCTCCCGGCATGGTTTCAGCACGGGGGCAATCGGAATCGTCTATGGCGGCGGCGGGGTCTGTGGTGCGCTCTTCGGTCTCGCCGTCCCGGCGCTCGGAGCACGGATGGGCGTGGCGCGTGGGGCGGGGGTCTTGCGCGCCTTTCCCGGCCTCCTCTTCTTTGCGCTGATCTTCGCCTCGCCGGCCTGGCTGGCGGTGGTGGCGCACATCTGCCGGCGCGGCTGCTTCGACGCCTCGTATGCGCTCGAATCGAATTTCACCAGCCGCCTCTTCCCGGCTCGCATCCGCGCGCACGTCTTCGCCTGGCGGGAGGCGGCCCTCAGCCTCGGTATCGCGCTCCTCAGCCCGGTCGGCGGCGTGCTGATCGTTCGTTTCGGTTATCCCGCCGCCTTTGCCGCCTTCACCGCCGCAATGGTGATTATTCTCGTGCTCTTCCTCTGCTATTTCGTGCCGCGCGAGCGCCATCTGGCGGTACGGGGATAGATTATTCTCCCCGTCCGGCGGGCGTAAAACTGCTCGTGTGGATGGCAATAGCCTGGCCGAAGTCCGGCGCGGTGAGGAGTTCCACCGCGACGATCCACTTGACCCACTGGAAGCCTCGTCGCCCCGGCGCGACGAGCCGCACGGGCGCGCCGTGGTCATGATTCAGTGGTTCCTCCCCAACATGTGTGGCAAGCAGGGCATCACGCGCTTCGGCGAGCGGCAGGCTCCAGCGATACCCCGTGACGGAACGGAAGCGCACCCACCCCGCACCCTCGCGCACCCCGGCGCGATCCAGCAGCGCCCCGACGTGGATACCCCGCCAGATCTGCGTGCTCGCGAAGCCGCCAGTGCAGTCGAGCGTCACCTTCACCGCCTCGGTGGGCGTCAGATCGCCGTACGTCGCGGTGAATGGCCGCGCGACGTGCCCGCCAACCGCGAGGGTCCAATCAGCAGGCGCAAGGGGGCGGGGGCCGGTTCGCGACCCAGCTCGTCGCGGGGAAGGCGTTGCCCGCGTAGTCCCCGGTCGTGCGGGAGCCGGTGAAGCGGCGGTCGGCGCTGGCGAGTCGCTGCTGTGCGGGCCAGAGCGCCGCGCCAGCCGCGACGAGGCCGAGCCAGCGGAGCGCTTGTCGCCTCCCAAACATATCCCGCGTACGGAGGGGCTTGGCGCGGGCGATCATGTGCAGCGAGACGAGCAGGACGAGGAGGAGGCCGAGCGCGATATGCCAGTTGAGGAGGCCGAACCCCGCCGCATTGGCCGTGCCTCCTGCCACCCACCAGAGACCGCTGCCGAGGGTCACGAGGACGCCGAACGTCGTCAGGATGCCGATGATCGTCCACCGATCCCACTGGCGGGCATGCAGGAGGCGCGGGAGGACGCGGCGCAGTTTACCGACCAGGAAGAGCGTGAGTGCCAGCCCCGCCACGCCGTGCAGCGCGAAGACCCACCACAGGCCCGGCCGGCCCGCGTTATTCCCCGCGAGGCCGGTTGCGAACGCAACCCCGACGCAGAAGGCGAGGCTCCAATCGGTCAGTCGGGCGGGTATCGTCGTCTTGCTCC
Source organism: Chloroflexia bacterium (assembly GCA_025928215.1). Lineage (GTDB taxonomy): Bacteria > Chloroflexota > Chloroflexia > Thermomicrobiales > JALYUS01 > JALYUS01. Next base: position 7,023 of record JAICJW010000204.1, read on the forward strand.
TTCACGAAGGGCGAAGGCTGAGAAATACGTTCGGTACGTCATCGCGCGGAGTGAATTTCTCCACGAGTATACTCTCGATGGGACGGACTCCGTTGCCGTCACATTGCTCATTGCCCCGGTCTGATGTAGCATGGGCCAAGCGACCGGGCGCAATCTCAGCACTCACCACTCAGCACTCAGCACTTGAGAAAGGGCATATCCATATGGGCGTTTTGCAACCGTGGCACCTCATCATCATCCTCGTCATCGTCCTGATCGTCTTCGGCGCGGGGAAACTCGGCGGCCTCGGCGGCGCGGTCGGCAAGTCCGTCAAGGACTTCAAAGAGTCCATCAAAGACGATGATGACGTGACGCCGACCAAAAATACGAAGTCGGTCATCGACTAAGGCCGCCGCTCCGGGAGATCACCCCGTTGATGCCACCCCCGCCGGAAGGGTCGGAACATTCCGTGCCCACCGAAACGCCGTCAGCCATTGACCCGGGACCGACGCGCCCCGCGCCAGCCGCACACCGGAAAGCCTCGACGGGTGCCGCCGGGGAGGTCCTCGAAACACTGGCGGTTGCCGTCATTCTCTTCTTCGCGATGCGCCTCCTCGTTCTCCCGGTCAAGGTTGAAGGGATGAGTATGGTGCCGAGCCTCACGCAGGATCAGCATCTCCTCGTCAACCGCCGCGCTTATACGCATTGGGACATCGGTGGCCATACCTGGTATCTGTTCGGCAAACCGCATCGCGGAGACATCATCGTTCTCACGCCGCCGCCGCAGGAGGCGCAGCAGGGCATCCCGTTCATCAAGCGGATCATTGGCCTGCCCGGCGAGCGCGTACTCGTCAAGGGCGGCAAGGTGTACATCAACGATCAGCCGATCACCGAGCCGTACATCGCCGAACCGCCCGCCTACACCTGGCCCCCGACCGGTCAGCCGTACCTCGTACCGGCGCATGATGTGATCGTCTTCGGCGATAACCGCAACCGCAGCGAGGATTCCAGCCGCTTCGGCGTCCTCCCGGAGGATCTCATCCGGGGCCGCGCCATCGCCACTTTC
>JAICJW010000191.1 GCA_025928215.1 Chloroflexia bacterium
CCTTCCCCTCTGCTGGTAAGGTGCAATCGCCGCTCTCAGGCAGCGAAGAGGATACTACCGTGCCCCATGCATCGTGTCAAGGGGTTGCGGAAAACTCGTGTTCTTTCGTCGCATCCGCCATCTGGCTTGACGATTCACCCGGTCGGATGCTACATTCCGCATGCACAATTGATCGCGTGCCGACGTAGCTCAGTGGCAGAGCGGGGGACTCATAAGCCCTATGTCGCAGGTTCGAATCCCGCCGTCGGCACCACCTTTTCGTTTCATCATTTCAAAGATTAATCACATGCCATCTCACCCACAATCTGCGAACCGCCTTACTGAGCGCATCTGTGCGGTTGTACGCTCTGCCGTCGAGCGTGCGGAGGTGTCCACCCTCCTCGTCGCATGTTCGGGCGGTGCGGACAGTTCGTGCCTCCTCCACGCGGTAACGACCATCGCCCGTCATGGCGGACAACGAGTCATCGTCTGCCATGTGCGGCATGGCGTGCGTGCGGACGACGGAGGGGACGCCGACACCGTCCGCACGCTGGCGAAACGGCTCGATGTGGAGTGCCACATCGTTTCACTGCCCGAGGCGGCGGCGGACCTTCGCCCCTCTTCCTCCGAAGGCGCATTACGGATCGCGCGGTACCGCGCGCTGGCTGCGGTGGCCGATGCAACACGTGCCGGCGCGGTTCTGACCGGGCATACGCTCGATGATCAGGCTGAGACCGTGCTGCTACATCTCATTCGGGGGGCGGGCGTTGATGGCCTCGGCGGGATGGGTGCGGATACGCTGCTGCCACTGGCGAGTGATTCTCCCGCCGAGACGAAGACGGAACGGAACGGCGGGCGCCTGCGGGTTATTCGACCGCTCCTCGCTGTGCGGCACACTGAAACGGTGGCATATTGCGCGGTGCATCGCCTCGTGGTGGCGACCGATCCAACGAATGACGATCAGCGATACACGCGAAACTGGCTGCGGCACGCTATCCTCCCGGCGCTGCGCGCGCGTAATCCCGACATCACGACCGCGCTTGCACGGTCGGCCTCCACAATGCGCGATGACGCGACGTTTCTCGCGGCGGAGACGGCGTCGGCGATCGCGCGCTGCGATTGCCGGTTCGGCCCGTCGTGTGCCAGCCTCAACCAGGGTGCCTTCGCTCTTACACCTGTCGCGTTGCAGCGCCGTATACTCCGTGACCTCCTCACGCGTATCACGGGCGCGGTGCCGCGTGCCGCCGATGTCGAAGCCATGCGGTGGCACGCGGCGGGTCATTCGAGTGTGATACGACAGTACGGCGGCATCGCCTGCGCGCTCGCCTTCGGTCGCCTCATCCTCGGTGCTGACGATGCCGTTGCGGCATGGGTGCAAGGAGCGGCCTCGCGGCGTTATCCGCTCTCGCTGGGCGAAACGACCATCTATGATGATACGACGCTGCAATTTGCATTGCCTGTATCTCCCACCACCGCCTATGCCTTTCGTCTCGTACCAGCGGATCGGCCAACGGCGGAGCATCGTGGGCCGCATGCCGTCGCGACGCCGCTGCGATTGCCGGACGACGAGAAGATAATCATTCGGAACCGTAACGCCGCCGACCGTTTCCAACCGTCCGGCAGTGCTCGGCCGATCTTGCTTCGTGCGTACCTGAGGGCGCGTGGTGTGCCCGCGCCGGTGCGCGATCAGTTGCCGCTTCTCGTCGTCAACGATACGATTGCCTGGGTGATTGGGCACGAGGTCGGCGCTGCGTTTACCGCCACCGCAGCGACCGCGACGCATATCGGCATCTTAACGCGTCTACATGGGCAGGACGATGAAAGGATCGCGGGAAATCATGGCAGACGGGAAACCGCCGATACCGGGAACAGCGGATATGCCGATGGCGGTGCTCCTTACCGAGGAGATGATTCAGGAGAAGGTCGCTGCACTCGCCCAGGCGATTGACCGGGATTACTCGGGGCGCGTACCCGTCCTCGTCGGTGTGCTGACCGGCGCGACGATCTTCATGGCGGATCTCATCCGCAAGCTACAGATCCCGGTCGAGATGGAATTCATGGCGGTCTCGTCGTACGGTGCGGGGACCGAATCTACCGGCGTCGTCCGCATTCTCAAAGACCTCAATAGCGAGGTGACAGGGCGCGACCTGATTATCGTCGAGGATATCGTGGACAGCGGGCTGACGCTCGCCTATTTGCAGAGCCTGCTTCGCGCTCGTGATCCCGCCTCGCTGCGCACCTGCGTTTTACTTGATAAGGCGGAGCGGCGCGAGACCGACGTGGCGCTCGATTACATCGGATTCACCATTCCCAACGCCTTCGTGATCGGGTACGGGCTGGATTACGGCGGGCTGTATCGGCAATTGCCGTTCGTCGGCATCCTCGATCCCTCCGCAATTTGAACCGCGCGCCCGTGCGTGTGATAGAATGAAACGTCGCGCGAGTGCGGTGGTGATCGGCGCGCGGCTCATGGGGAATCCATTTCCACACAGCGCTGCGGCGCCGGAGGCTCGTTCATGAGTGAAAACAAGTGGCTGAAAAACAGCCTCGTGTACTTGATTATTATTGTCGCGGTCATCGCCCTCTGGTTCACGGTCGTCTCCAGCCCCGGCGGAAATAAGTCCATTGACATCGGCACCGTGGTCTCCCTCGTCCGGCAGGGGCAGATCACCCGGATAACGACGACCAACGGCAGCAGTAATGCGGAGATCGAACAGAAAGACGGCACGAAGAAGAACGTGCGCCTGCCGGACAACAGTTCGATCTACGAAATTCTCAAGGATAACGGTATCCCGCCCGAGCAGTTCCCGATCATCGCGGCCAAGGGCGCAAGCCAGTGGGGCAGCTGGCTCGGCACGCTCGGCTTCCTGCTGCCCACGCTCTTTCTGGTCGGTATTCTCGTCTTCATGATGCGGCAGGCGCAGGGATCGAACAATCAGGCGATGTCGTTCGGCAAGAGCCGCGCCCGAATGTTCACGGGCAACCGCCCCACCGTGACTTTCACGGATGTCGCGGGGGTTGAGGAGGCGAAGCAGGAGCTTGCGGAAGTTGTTGAATTCCTCAAGTACCCGGACAAGTTCGCGGCGCTCGGCGCGCGTATCCCGCGGGGCGTGCTGCTCGTCGGCCCCCCCCGGCACGGGTAAGACGCTGCTCTCCCGCGCGGTGGCCGGGGAGGCGGGCGTGCCCTTCTTCTCGATCTCCGGCTCGGAGTTTGTGGAGATGTTCGTCGGTGTCGGCGCCTCCCGCGTGCGCGATCTTTTCGATCAGGCAAAGCGTAATGCACCCTGCATCATCTTCGTAGACGAGATTGACGCGGTCGGTCGCCAGCGCGGCGCGGGCCTCGGCGGCAGCCACGATGAGCGCGAGCAGACGCTGAACCAGATTCTCGTCGAAATGGATGGCTTCGATAGCAGCACGAACATCATCGTGATCGCTGCCACCAACCGCCCCGACGTGCTCGATCCCGCCTTACTCCGACCGGGGCGATTCGACCGCCAGGTGATCCTCGACAATCCCGACATCCGGGGCCGTCAGGCGATCCTCGAAGTGCACACGCGCGGCAAGCCGATTGACGAGCCGGTGACGCTGGAGGAGATCGCGCGCCAGACGCCCGGATTCTCCGGCGCGGATCTCGAAAACCTCGTCAATGAGGCGGCAATCCTCGCGGCGCGGCGGAACCTGAAGGTGATTGGCCGCGATGAGGTGGCGGAAGCGATTGACCGTGTGATCGCCGGGCCGCAACGCAAGAGCCGCCTGATTAGCGAGCGCGAGCGGATCATGACTGCATATCACGAGGCGGGGCATGCGCTCGTCGCGCGGGTGCTGGCGAACTCCGATCCGGTCCACAAGATCAGCATCGTCGCGCGCGGGATGATGGGCGGTTACACGCGTATCTTACCGGACGAGGATCGGTTCTTCTGGACGAAGGCACAATTCAAGGATCGGCTCGCCTACGCACTCGGTGGCCACGTTACCGAAGAGTTGGTCTTTCAGGAAGTGAGCACGGGCGCGTCAAACGACATCGAGCAAGTGACGAACCTCGCGCGGAAGATGGTCACCGAGTACGGTATGAGCAAGGAACTCGGGCCGATCCAGTACGGCAAGCGCGAGGAGATGGTCTTCCTCGGTCGGGACATCGGCGAGCACCGCAACTACTCGGACGATGTCGCGTTCCAGATTGATAAAGAAGTGCGTAAGCTGGTCGAAGAGGGGTACGAGCGGGCGCGGCAGGTGCTGACGACGTACATGGAGCAATTGCACCAGATTTCCGCCCTGCTGCTCGAAAAAGAGACCGTTGACGGCGACGAGATCGAGGAATTCTTCCACGAACCGAAGCCATCGCCGAGTTATGTGATTCCACAGCGCGCGAAGGATGCGGTCGCCGCCGCGATTCTTGCCGCCGAGCAGAAAGCGCAAAATCAGCAACCGAACCCGTCGGTGCCGAAGCCTGCCACCAACGGCCAGGCACCGCCGCCGCGATTCCGCAACGCACCCGGCGTCGCGTAATACGCACGCAATATGGCGCGGGGCCGGAGCGATCCGGCCCTGCTTTTCTGTTCGGTGAGATATACGGGATGATGCGATGATGCACGAGACTGCCTCGGTTGGCGCGACGATTACACTCCGTGCGGATTCGATGGCGAATGGCGGTGCGGCGGTTGGACGGCACGGCGCGCTCGTCGTCTTCATTCAGGGCGCCGCGCCCGGTGAACGGGTCGCCGCGCGCATAGTCGAGCTGCGAAAGAGCTTCGCGCGGGCGATTGTGACGGAGGTGATTGAGCCATCACCTGATCGTGTCGCGCCGCCCTGCCCGTATTTCGGTGCATGCGGCGGCTGTCAGTGGCAGTTCCTCGATTATTCCGCACAGGTCCGATTGAAAGGTGAGATTCTTCGCGAGCAGTTTCGTCGCGGTCTTCACCTCAACGATGAAGACCACGCCGCCATCATAAGGCCGCCGATCGCGATGGTGGACCCGTGGCGCTATCGCAATGTCGTTACGGTTGAGCCAACCGCGGATCATCAGCCTGCCTTCCACCACCTGCACAGCGCCGCGCTCGTCTCAATTGACCACTGCCCAATCAGTCAGCCGGCAATCAGCGATGCGCTGGCGCGGCTACATGCGGACGGCATCACGGACGAGACGACGATCCGCGCGACCGATGCGGAGGCCGCGATTGCCTTCGGCGCGCGGCAACGGCAGACGGTCTATCAGACGCTCCTCGGTAGGCGGTTTCGCGTCTCCGGTGGCGCGTTTTTTCAGGTCAATACGCGTCCCGAGACTCGGCCGGGATTGTCCGCACTGAGCATGGCGGATTTGCTCGCACAATGCGTGCTGGATGGCCTGGCGCTCGTCGGCCCGGAGACGGTGCTCGACCTCTACGCCGGGGTCGGCGTATTCGCGATTCTTGCGGCGCCGCACGCGCGCCGCGTCATCGCGGTCGAGGAAGTGCCTGTCGCCGGTACGGACGCGCGATTCAACGCAACCGCCGCCAACCTCGACAATGTCAGCGTCCATATCCACAAGGCGGAACGGTTCATGGCGACCTTCGCGGAGCGGGTAGACGCGGTCGTCCTCGATCCGCCGCGCGCCGGATGCGAGCGTGGTGTCCTCGATGGCCTCCTGCGCCTGCACCCCGCGCGGATCGTCTATGCCTCCTGCGATGTCGCGACACTCGTCCGCGACCTGCGTATACTGCATGAAACGTATCGGATCGAGAGCGTCCAGATCGTTGACATGTTTCCACAAACCTATCATCTTGAGGCCGTGACAGTGCTGACCAGACGGGAGAAGACCCGATGAGCGACCGGTCATTCGATCTTCAGCGGGTGCGTGCCGAGGTCTTCGCGCTGGTGCGGGCCTGCCCGGCGGGGCAGGTGACGACCTATGGCTGGTTAGCGGCAGCCGTTGGCATGCCGGGGCATGCCCGCCTTGTTGGCTGGATCATGAATGGGGTTCCGGCGGAGGCACGCGTACCCGCGCACCGCGTTGTCAATCGCGCGGGTGTCCTGACCGGAGCGTGGGCGTTCGGGCATCCCGACACGATGGCGGGCCTCCTGCGTGCGGAGGGCGTCGCCTTCGATGACAAAGACCGCGTCGTGATGAAGCAGCACGCGTGGGATCCGCTCGCGGACCTCGATCGGGACGAGTTGGCAAAAATCCTTGCGGACGCGTTGAACGATGTTGCAGATTTGCCATCGCCCGCGGACGATCTGCCCGCCGCGCTTCGTCGTGACGTGAGTGGCCCGTTCCGCCTCCGCCCCGGCTCATAAATTGCCGGTGATAGGCCGGATAGGATTCGCGTCATCATGCGGGAGTAGATCGTCCGCCTGCTTCGATTGCTGCCCGGTAGACGGACAGATGGCGATTGGTCACTTCATCGAGTCCAAACAGGCGGGTAGCGCGCTCTCGCGATGCGGCGGCCATCCGCGCACGCAGCTCATCGTCTGACGCGAGCGTGCGGAGATGCGCTTCCATCGCTTCCACATCATCAACGGCGGTGAGAAAGCCGGTTACGCCATCCGCGACGACTTCGCGCGTGCCGCCGGTATCCGTCGCGACGATGGGGCAGCCTGCCGCGAGCGCTTCGAGGTGTGTCCGGCTCAATGGCTCCGGCCAGCGTGCCGGGGTGATTAGCGCGATGGCTCGCTGCATCAGCGCAGTGACCGCTTCATTCGGGATGCGACCGAGCACGTGAAGGCGTTCCTGAATGGGCGACGACCGTAACGATGCTTCGAGCGCGCCGTCGCCGGCGACGAGGATTGGCGGCGCATCGGCGCCGAGCCGTTCGGCAATCTGTGGGAGCAGATCGGCCCCCTTGTGTGTGGCGAGTTTGCCGACGTAGAGGAAGAATCGGTCGGGGAAGTCGAATGGCAGCGCAGCATCGTTCGGTACAAAAAGGGAGGGATCAACGGCGTTCGGAATCGTGTGCAGGCGCGCCGGCGCAACGACGGATTGCAACTCGCCCCGCATCGCATCGCTCGCCGCTATTACCGCGGCAGCGCGCGCGAGGAATGTCTGTCGTTGTCGAAGCATTGCCCGCATGATCGCGGCCTTGAGATGATGCGCGGGGCGGGACGCATCTACGGAACCGCGTTGCACGTTGCACGGAGACTGCGTGCCGATCAGGCAGCCTGGACAGGGCGCGGCGGCGAGTGCCGTCCCATAGAAGCAGACGGGCCAATGATCGCGCACGGTAACGATCAGCGGCAGTGCGCGGGCGGCATGGCTCACGACGAGCATCGAATTGACATGCTGCGCGTGGACGATGTCGGGTCTCCACGAGCGGACGAGATGCCGGACGATGCGGCCGGGGCCAAGCCCGCCGACCGCGAAGAGCGCCGGATTGAATGACCGCGCGCCTACGCCCGCGCGCCAGACAGGTAAGCCATCGTAATCCGTGGCGGCGATCCGCCATACCGGTTGCGCGACGACGATGCGGACGTCATGACCCCGCGCGCGCAGCCCGCGCGCGAGATGATAGGTGCTCCACCCGCTGCCGTATGAGAGCGGCGGGAAGGCATCCGTGACGAAGAGAATGCGGAGTGGGCTGGTCATCGGCATGCCGCCAGGCGGGTTATCAGCGCATCCAGATGGCGGCAGTGCGCCTCCCACGACCATTCCGCGACGACCCGTGCGCGACCGGCCGCACCCATCGCGGCGCGGCGCGGTGCATCATTGAGCAGGCCCACGAGCGCGGACGCGAGAGCGTTGGTGTTTCGTTCGGGAACGGCGATGCCTGCACCACGGATGATTTCTGTTAGCGGTTCGACCGCCGTGGTGACAACCGGAAGCCCCATTGCCATCGCCTCGAAGACCTTCAGGGGAGACCAATAAAAGCCGAAGGCGCGCAGTGGCGCATGGAGTGAGGGGACGAATGGCGCGACTGCGAGATCACAGAGCGCCAGATGAAGTGGTACATCGTGATAGGGGACCGCACCGGTGAAGACGACACCCGATGACGATGGATCGCCGACGGATGCTTCCAGCGCAGGGCGCTCCGGCCCATCACCGACGAGGAGCAGGCGGGCGTTGGGAATCCGGTCACGCACAATACGGAAGGCATTGATTGCCTCTGCGGCGCCGTGCCACGCCCGAAAGCTGCCGACGAAGCCCACAACCGGGGCATTGGCGTCAATGGCGTACCGATGGCGGAGATCATTGGTGTCGGCTCCCACCCGTGGATAGCGCGCGGGATCGAACTGCCGCACATTTGCACCCCATTGGAGGAGTGTCACTTTGTCTCTGACTGCGGCAGGCACGGTCGTTGCGAGCGGTGTGACGATGGCATCAGCCCAGCGACATTGCCGCGTCGCCCATCGGCGCATCGTTCGCCCGGTCAATCGGTCGAATCGCTCCTTCGGTGTGCCGGGGGGATCGAACACGGGCGCATTCACTTCGAGGATCGCGGGAATAGCGCGCGCATGCGCGGCGATCATGCCGCCGCCGGCGAATGTGTAGAAGCGTTCGATGATAACGTCCGGCTGCCATTGCCGCGTGATGGCGCGGACGCGCGGCGTGAGCATCCACGCGAGTTTCGGCGGCGCATGCAGCAGTGTGACGCGCGTGTGCAGCCGCTCGCGC
>JAICJW010000280.1 GCA_025928215.1 Chloroflexia bacterium
TCACTTCCGCGCCGACATAGAAGAGGAGAAAGATCGCCGCCAGCCAGACCAGCCGCAGGCGGAGTGTGTCAGTGAGCAAGCCCTTTCCGGCACCCTGCGTGACGGGATGCCGCGAATCGGTCGGGCCGGTGTCGAAGAGTGCGCCGAAGCCAGTCAGGAGCATCAGGCCGCATAGCGCCCAGAGGGCATAGACGGTGTTCCACAGCTGGCCCGCCGCCAGCACACCGGACGCAATGATCGGGCCGAGAAAACCGCCGATGCCGTAGAAGGCATGCAGATTGTTGAGCAGCGTCGTCTTCTCGGGCAGGCCGGTGATATAGGTGTTCAGCCCGGCATCAATGAGGGCGAAGCCGAACCCCAACCCGAGCATCGTCGCCAGCAGGAGCGCGAATGGCGGTTGCAGGCTGACGCTGCCTGCGCCCAGTGCGAAGGCGACGGCCCCGAGCATGAGAAAGCGCCGCTGACCCAGGAGGGCGACGAGTAGTCCGCTGCTGAACGCCGCGGCGATGTATCCCGTGGTGAGGGCAAGGAAGATCAGGCTGATCACGCCCTTGCCGACGCCGTAGTGTGCTTGCAGGCTCGGCAGCAACACGCCCGTCGCGCCATCCGTCGCGCCGATCAGGATGAACGCGGCGAATGAGGCCGCGATACGCCGCCGCACGGCGGGAGAGCGTGCCGCAGGGCGGTTCATCGGGTTTATCGCGATTGCGGGTTCGATGCGGGCGCGAGCCCATGTGCCGGGTCAATCGCCATCATCGTGACGGGATGCCCCTCGAAATGTTCCTCCGCGATCATCTGCCAGCCGAGTTTCGCATACAACCCTTGTGCGTCCGGCGTGTACAAATAGAGCCGCATGACGCCCATCGCTGCCGCTTGCCCCACGGCATGCTGTACGAGCGCGCTGGCCACTCCCCGCCCGCGCGCGGTGGGTGTGACATAGACGCTGGCGAGCCAGGGCGTAAGTTCGCGATGGATGCTCATGTCGTCCTCGACCAATGATGCCGTTCCGAGCGGTTCGTCGCCTTCCAGGGCGATGTACGTGGTCGGGAGGCGATCGGGGTTCGTCTGATCGCGGAGGCTCGCGACCCGGGCGGCGAGCGAGTCGTCCGCGTCGAGGTGGCCCCACTCGCCCCACTGCCAGCGCGCGACGATCTCAACGAGAGCGGGGTGATCGGCGATATTCTCGATGCGCACCAACGGCTTCCTCCTTATCGCACTCATCCTGACGCGCGGATGTCATACCACATTTTCATCGTTCACATTGCGTTTCTCGCCGATCGGTCACTACAATCATCCTCGACAGCACCCGACGGCGCGCCGAATGCGCAGCCTGCCGCATCGCCCGCGATGAAATGAGGGAAGAGCCATGGTTCACAGCCGCTTCATTGGTGCGCGCGTTAAGCGGAAGGAAGATCCGCGTCTCATCACCGGCAGTTCCACCTATGTGGACGATTTGCGCCCGCCACGCACCGCGCACATGGCCGTTCTTCGGAGCATCTATGCCCATGCCCGCATCGTGCGGGTGGACCTCTCCGCCGCGCTGGCCCATCCCGGCGTGATCGCAGCCTACGATGGCGCGGCATTCCGCACCCTTTGCGGGCCGCTGCCGGGAAGAGAGGGCGAAGCCATTCCCGGTATGAGCGGCTTCGTTCCGCCAACGATCTGGCCGGTGGCCGCGGAACGCGTCCGCTATGTCGGTGAGCCGGTGGCGATTGTCGTGGCGGCGGATCGCTACATCGCGCGGGACGCGCTCGACCGCATCACCGTCGAGTACGCCCCGCTCCCTGCCGTCGTGGACGCGGAAGCCGCGCTCGCGCCGGATGCGCCGCAACTCTACGACGAAGCGCCGGGGAATGTCGCCTTCATCTGGCGGCACACGCACGGCGACGCGGCGGCGGCCTTCGCGGTGGCTCCCGTCGTCGTCGCGCAACGGATGGTCAATCAGCGGATCGCGGCAGTGCCGATGGAGCCACGCGCGATCCTCGCCCAGCCCGACCCGCTGAATGGCGGGCTGATCGTCACGACCTCGACGCAGAACCCGCACGGCGTGCGCAAGCAACTTGCCGCCCTCACCCACCTCCCCGAAACCCTCATCCGCGTGATTGCCCCGGAGGTTGGCGGCGGCTTCGGCGTCAAGTCCGGCGTCTATCCCGAGGATGCGATGATCGCCGTGCTCGCGCTGCATCTCCGTCGCCCGATCAAATGGACCGAGACGCGCGGCGAGAGTCTCGGCACGACGCAACACGGGCGCGGGCAGGTGGCGGAGGTCTCCGTCGCGGCGCACGCAGATGGTGAGATCACGGCGCTGCGTCTGCGTGTGCTCGCCAACCTGGGCGGCTTCCCGCGCGGCCTCTTCGTACCGATTCTCACGGGGCGCATGATGAACGGCGTCTACCGCTACGCGAACATCGAGTTGGAGATCACCGGCGTCTACACCAATACGATGGCGACGGGAGCATATCGCGGGGCGGGGCGACCGGAGGCCGCCTACTACATCGAGCGGATCATGGACCTGCTCGCGCGGGAACTCGACATGTCGCCAATCGAAATTCGTCGGCGCAACTTCATTCCACCCGACGCGTTCCCTTACGCCACCGCCACGGGGCTGACGTACGACAGCGGCGACTACGATACGGCGCTCACCCGCGTGCTCGCATTCGCCGGCTACGACGCACTGCGCGATGAGCAGGCACGGCTGCGCGCGGCGGGGCGGTATCTCGGTATCGGCCTCGTGACGGCGACGGAGATCAGCGGCGGCGGGCCATTCGAGAGCGCCGATGTGCGCGTTGAACCGAGCGGCGCCGTCACTGTCTCGACCGGCATCTCTCCGCACGGTCAGGGCGAGGAGACGACCTTCGCGCAGATCGTCGCCGACGAACTCGGCGTCGCGATGGCGGACATCATCGTCGTGCATGGCGATACGGCCCGGACGCCGCCCGGTATCGGCACCTTTGGCTCGCGCGGGCTGGTGGTCGGCGGCTCGGCGCTAGTCCGCGCGCTCGAATCGGTGAAGGAGAAAGCGCGCCGGATCGCCGCGCACCTCCTGGAGGCCGCGCCGGAGGATATCCAGTTCCGCGACGGGCGGTTCGGTGTGGCGGGCGCCGCCGACCGCTCCGTCACGCTGAAGGAGATCGCCGCCGCAGCCTATGGCGGCCAGCGATTACCGACGGACATCAGTTCCGGCCTTGAATCGGTCGAGTTTTTCCGGCCCGAACTCTCCGCCTTCCCCTTCAGCGCGGATATCTGCGTCGTCGAGGTGGACGCGGAGACCGGCATCGTGACCTTGCGGAACTACTTCACGGTGGACGACTGCGGCCGGGTGATGAGTCCGATGCTCGTGGAGGGCCAGATTCACGGCGGCTTGGCGCAAGGCATCGCGCAGGCGCTCTGGGAGGAGGTCGTCTACGATGCGAGCGGGCAATTAGTCACGGGATCGCTGATGGACTACGCGGTGCCGACGGCCCGTGCTTTTCCGCGGTTCGCGACGACGCACACGGAGACGCTGACGGCGTTCAATCCGCTCGGCGCGAAGGGGATCGGCGAACTGGCGACGGTCAGCGCGCCGCCTGCCGTCGTCAACGCGGTGCTGGATGCGCTCGCGCCATTCGGCATCAAGCACCTCGACATGCCGTTGCATGCCGAACGCATCTGGCAGGCGATCCAGAACGCGGGGAGAATGCCGGTGCATTGAGAGCCATTAAACGGCAACGCATCACTGCCGTTCAGGGCTTGCGTCCCCATACCTGAAAGAGGAGTTGCCGCACCACCACGGTGTTCGGGTCGTCCAAATGGCGTCCCAACGCATCCATCGTGGCATCCAGTTCTTCGGTAGTGAACAGTCCGCGGGCGAGCATCTTTTCTCGCACTGATTGCGTCATGGCCAGCAGGTGTGTCCGCCGATACTCGCCGGGTCGGTCCGCCTTGATCTGCATTTCCACCTGCACATCCACCAGCCCTGCCTCCCGCAGCAACCCCGGCAGCTTCCGCCCGAGGAAGTAGTCAACGCCGCCCTCTGTGAGGACGGCCCGCAGGGCGGCGAGCAGGGCGTCCCACGCGGGATGGGGCGGCTCACAGAGCCACGAAACCTGGTCAATCTCCTGCGCGGCGACGATGCCCCCGGGGCGGGCGAGGGCGACCATCTCTCTCAGCATCCGCTCGGGATCGGGCTGCTGAATGATCGCAAGCCGCTCGTGGACGAAGTCGAAGGAGGCGCGCGGCAGGCCGGTGGCGTTGGCATCCGCCTGCACATACTCGACATTGGTCAGGCCGCGCTCGCTGGCGATAGCACGCCCCATGGCGGCGAAGCGCGGCTCGCGCTCCAGCCCGACGACCGTGCCGGCCGGGCCGACACGCTCGGACAGACGATCGAGGATGCCGAGGGGGCCGCAGCCAATGTCAATGGCGCGCCAGCCGGGTTGGATGCCGACGCGGTCGAGCAGCCAGCGGGCTTCGACGTCAAAGCCCTCGATCTGCCGGAGTAATCGCTGCTGCTCGGTGTCAGTGCCGCCGAGGACGTACTCGCCGGAAGGTGCCATACTGATTCCTTTCGCTTCGTTGAGTAACGGGGATCAGTATACCCGATGATCGAGCATCGCCGGAGATTTCAACAGCCCAGTGGTTTTGCAACCGATCCTGAAGCCTTCACGCGCCGATGCGGGAGCAGGTACGGTATACTGGGAAATACGGTGACTCCGGCTAGCAGAGGGCGCCTGTTGGAGCATCATCGCCAGAAAGTGAGCCAAAGCCGATGGGTTCCGTCCTCCGTCCGCTCTTCATCTCCGCTTCTCGCTCGTCCCGTGCCGAACACCTCGTCCGCTCTTCCCCGCTCACGCAGCCGCTCGTCTCCCGCTTCGTCGCCGGTGAAACGTTTGCCGCCGCCCGCGCCACCGCCGAGCAACTGGCGCGCAAGGGGTTGCTCATCACCTACGACCATCTCGGCGAGGCAGTCGCGGACGAGGGCGCTGTCCGGAGTGTGGTCGAGGAATACCGGACCTATTTCGCGGTCGCGCCGCGCGGGACGCATTTCTCGCTCAAACTCTCCCAACTCGGCCTGAGCGTTCGCGAATCGCTCGCGAAGGATTCGCTGATCGCGCTCTGCACCGAAGCGGCGCGCTACGATCACCGCATCCGCGTGGACATGGAAGAATCCGCGACGATTGACGCGACGCTCCGGCTCGTTGAAGCGGCGCGCCCGCATGGTGGCGACCCCGGCGTCGTCATTCAGGCGATGCTCCGCCGCGCGCCGGATTTGCTGCAATGGGCGATTGACCGCGATGTCCGCGTGCGGTTGGTGAAGGGGGCGTACAAGGAACCGGAGGCGGTCGCCTGGCAGGGGCGCGAGCCGATCCGCCGCGCCTATCTCGCCCTGCTCGGCCCGCTGCTCGCCAGGAGCCGCGCCCCGGCCGTCGCGACGCACGACGATGTACTGCTCGGCGGCGCGGCGCAGATCGCCTCACAATTCGACACACCGTACGAGGTGCAGTTCCTTTACGGTGTGCGTCAGGAGCTTGCCCAGCAGATCGCGCGGCGCGGCGTCCCGGTGCGCATCTATACGCCGTTCGGCGATGCCTGGTACCCGTATTTCATGCGCCGCCTCGCCGAACGCCCGCAGAATGTCGGCTTCTTCCTGCGGCAGGTCATGGACAGGACGAAGGAGTGAGGCGGGCGTAACCCGCGTCTTCCTTTACGCATTCGGCGCGTAGAGCCAGACGACCGAGTGTTCCACAAGATGGTAGTGCGCGCGGATGGCGCGGATCAGGCCGGGCGTCATATCTCCCGGCGGGTGCGCCGGGTCCATTTTGGCAACGTCACCGCGCAGGGCGATCAGCCGATAGTGCTCCGCCATCACATCGGCGACCAGTGCTGAATCGTCCCAGCGCCCCATCCGCACTTCCGCCGCCAGCGTGAATGGATCAGTGACCCCCACGGCATGCCCGGTGATCGCGATGATACCGAGGCCGACATTGTCGCCATACACTGGCCCTGCGGTGTGTGCGATAGAGGACGCGACCCGCTCAAACCCCTGACGTTCCGCCACGGTTGGCAAGCGATATTCCCACGCGAGCCACCCTTTTCGCCCTTCCTGCTCGCCGA
>JAICJW010000518.1 GCA_025928215.1 Chloroflexia bacterium
AATAGCCGGCATTGCAGTAATACGTATATGCCGCGCTTTCGCCGGTTCGGGCGTAATAGCAGGTATAATCACCGATGTTGCAGCCCATCACCTCGAAGTTGCGATCGGGAAGCGACGCTCCCACCGAACCGGCGCTCGCGAACGCCATCACCATCAACACCCCACTAACCGTCATCATCACGAGTGTGCGCGCGACACGAGCGGTCATCGCCTTCTCCTCCCTACAGCCACGGAAACGATGGATCGCATCATACAGCATGCATGTATTGTTCGCAAAATCAGCGGGTTGGCGCTTATGCGTAGCGAGGCGGGCGGGTGGTCGTCTCGCGCGGGATGAGGGTGCCGCCGTGCGCGACCAGCCAATCCACGACCTCACCGACGACGGCATCGGGCGTACTCGCACCCGCCGTCACGCCGACCGTCTCCTTGCCCTCGATCCATGCGGGGTCAATCTCCGCCGTGGATTCAATGTGGTAGGAGGGCGTGCCGAGATGGTTGCCAATCTCCGCGAGGTGCTTCGTGTTCGCGCTTTTGCGCCCGCCGATGACGAGCACGACATCCGCTTCGCGCGCCAGGGTGCGCATCGCCAGTTGGCGATCCGTCGTCGGCTTGCAGATCGTGTTGATGACGCGCACTTCGCCACCGAGTGGCAAGGCCAGCGCGGTCAGTTCGTTGACGAAGGCGATCACCTCGTCCATCTCGCTCGTCGTCTGTGTGACAACGGCGACCTTGCGCGGCGGCTTTTCGGCCCACGCGCCATCGGCGTCGCGGCGAATATGCCACGGCAGGTCTTCAACGCTCTTCGTCGCCAGCGCGCCCTCACCGGCCCAGCCGAGAATACCCTTCACTTCCGGATGTTTCTTGTCACCGTAGACGACCACCGTGTAGCCATCCCGCGCGAGGTCGCGCGCGATCTGCTGCGGCTTCTCGACGAGCGGACAGGTGGTATCCACCACATTCGTTCCGGCGGCACGCGCCTCGTCCGCCACCCATGGCGCGGCGCCGTGCGCCGTAATGACCATCACGCCGTCCGATGTCGCCTGATGGACCTCGGAAATGACGCTGACACCCTTCCCTTCCAGATCATGGACGACCTGCGGGTTGTGAACGACATCGCCGAGCATACGGACGGATTTGCCCTCGTCCGCCAGTTCATTGACCATCTCAATCGCGCGGCGGACTCCAAAACAGAAGCCCATTTCGTCCGCGAGGATGATGTTCATACCGTGTGCCGCCCTCTATCACTCACCCCTACCCGCCACGCGCCGTTGCGTGCGGGTATAAGTATACACCCTCACCCCTCGGCCACCCGTGCAAAGCCCGCATCAAACGGCGCGATGGCGTGAGCGATGTCGTAGCGTGCGGCGGTCTCGCGAAACGGGGCGGCATCGGGGAGGAGCGGGGCACGCAGGAAGGCGGCGATCCGCTCGGCGAGTGAGCCGACTTCTCCGGGGCGATAGAGATTCGTGGCGGGCACGAAGGAGGGGTAGGCAAGCGTGTTCGGCAGCACGGGGATGCAGCCGCAGTACATCGCTTCGAGCGCGCCCGTCGGGAAATACTCATGCTCCGCTGTCGAGACGACCAACTGGCAGCGCCAGAGCAGGCGCGCGTACTCCTCCCGCGAGGGGCGCTGGCCGTAGTGAACGAGTTGAGCGGCGAACTCGTCCCGCGCTTCTTCGAACTCCGGCGAGCGGCCATGTGGATTCGTCCCTGCCAGCGCGAGGCGAAAGGGGATACGGCGCTCGACGAGATCGCGCAGGGCGGCGAAGAAGATGTCCGGGCGCTTGTCGTAGTCCCACCGGCTGTTCCAGAGAATCACCGGCGGCCCCGGCGCGAGGGGCGTGGCGAGGGCCGCCTCCCGCTCCACGTCGAGCGCCCGGAGATCAATCCCCGGCGCCAGAATGTGGCTCCGCGCCGCGACGATGCCCCCGACATGCGTTGCGCGATACTCCGGGAAGACGCGCAGCAGACGCGGCAGCGCATCGAGAAATTCGTCGCGATGTTCCGCAGTATTGAACCAGACCTCATCTGCCGCAAGCATGCTATCGAGGTTCGCCAATGGCAGGGTCACGTCTCGCTTTTCCCATGGCGGCAGCGGGAAACTGAGTTGGTTCGTGTGGAAATAGACGATCACCCGCGCGTCCCTGAGCCGGTGACGCGTCATGCCGAGGAAGGCAGGCAGGTTGAGCATTTCTCCCGCCAGCACGAGATCGAATGCGCCGGGTACTTCGTTGAGCATCCGCGCCAGTTCGTAATGCGCGCCCCGCATCCGCCACTTCCAGAAGCGCGCGGGCAGGGTCAGTGGCACGATCTCGTGCTGGCTGTAGTTCACGAGGTTTTCGACAAACGCGCGGCGCGATCCGCCGTACGTCGGCTCAACCGCGAGAATACGTAACCGTCGCCCGGTTGGCGCGGCGTTCGCAGGGATGGGATGTCTGCTCTCATCACTCATACCAGTGAAGTATAGCGCACTTTGTGAAATCAGGGACAAACACACCGCAGCATTGGCTATACAGGGCGATGATCGCATGCGAGACTATGGA
>JAICJW010000086.1 GCA_025928215.1 Chloroflexia bacterium
ATGGAAGTGATCGAAATATCGGGGTACACCGATGTCGAGAAGACGCGGATCGCGCGCGGCTTCCTGCTGCCGAAGATGCTCGTTAGCCACGGCCTGACGCCCAAACACCTCAAACTCCCTGATGCCGCGCTGCGCCACCTGATCCACGAGTACACGCGAGAGGCGGGTGTCCGCAATCTCGAACGCGAACTCGGCGGCCTGGGCAGGAAGATCGCGCGTCGCGTCGCGGGAGGTGAGACGGGACCCGTCACGGTCAAGGCGGAGACACTGACCACCTATCTCGGCGTGCCGCGCTATGAGTTCGGCGCGGCGGAGGAGCGCGCGGAGATCGGCGTCGCGACGGGCGTCGCCTACACCGAGTTCGGCGGCTCGCTCCTGCCGATCGAGGTCGCGCTGGTGCCCGGTAAGGGCGACGTGCGCCTGACCGGGCAACTCGGCGAGGTGATGCAGGAGTCCGCCCATGCGGCGATGACGTACGCGCGCTCCCGCGTGGCAGCGCTGGGTGTTGATCCGGCCCTCCTTGAGACGCGCTCCATCCATATCCACGTGCCGGAGGGCGCGGTGCCGAAGGATGGCCCATCGGCGGGCGTCACGCTCGCTACCGCGCTCATTTCCGCCCTTACGGGCCGCGCGGTGCGGCACGATCTGGTGATGACGGGCGAAATCACGCTCCGGGGCAAAGTGCTGCCGATCGGTGGGCTGAAGGAAAAAATGCTCGCCGCGCACCGAGCGGGCATCAAGACCTTCCTCATGCCGCGCCGTAATGCGAAAGACCTTGCCGATGTGCCCGCCGAGGTGCGCGATGAGATGGAAATCATTATGGTCGAGCATGTTGAGGAAATTCTCAAACAGGCGCTCTTGTCGGATCAATCTTCCGACCCTGCGACGCCGAGGCCGAAGCGGTCATCACGCCGCGCGACGAACCGCGGTGCGAACTGGATGCCACCGCCCCCATTATCGGGCGCGGTCTCGTGAGATTGATCTTCGCGGTCATCCAACGCGGCGACCTGGCGGCATTGTTGCGGGCGCTGATCGCGGAGGGGTTCCGCGCGACGGTGATCCGCAGTCGGGGCGGCTTCCTCCGCGTCGGCAGCGTCACGGTAATGATTGGGGTGGACGGTTCGCTTGTCCCGGACGTCTTCGCGATCATCAAGCGTGTCTGCCGCCATCGCGTCCGGCCTTCCCTGCCGATGGTGCCGGCGCTTGAGCCGGGCATTATGACGATGCCGTACCCGGTCGAAGTCGAGGTCGGCGGCGCGGTCTGCTTCACGCTCAAAGTCGCCCGTTACGTTCGCATTCAGGGCACACCCGTCGCCCGCCCGGTCAAATAGGCAGCAGTTCCCTTCAGGCTTGAAGGATGGCATAGAGCGGGGCCGGATCCCATCGTTACTCTGGATGAGTCCTTTCCCTGTATCATCTCGTTGACGATTGACCCGGTAAATCGAAGGCGATCGCTCACGCGCGATCTATCTGGATCATCGCCTGCATCGTGAGGGTGCCCCGAAGACGGAGTAGACGACTTGTCGCAAGTGCCCGCGCCTGCTCGCTCAAAGCAACTGAATCTGCGGTGAGGCCACCATCCGGTGCATGAAGAATAACATGGCTCGGATACTGGGGACGCCCTGAACGGTATGTGGTGCAAGGAACAGCGAGAATAACGGTACTGGCCAACCGTACGTCCAATAAAGGCAGCATGGAGCACACGAACCTTCGCGTAGTTTGTTCGACTCAAACTGTCTCGAATTCGCGTGTCTCCGGCAAGAGCATGGCGAGGGGAATGCCCAGGAGGGGGATGAGCGTCAGCACCTGAATGACGTGCGGCAGGCCGACGTGATCGGCGATCAACCCAACCAGAATCGTGGCGAGCGCGCTGACGGTGTATTCGGCGGTGATCGCCAGCCCCGCGCCGGTCGCGCGGTCGTGTGGCATCAGTTCCTGCATCGCGGCGAGGGTGACGGGCGTCGTACAGAGCAGCAGCAACCCGGCAATGAAGAGCGCGACAATTGATGGCACGCCGCGTAGTACCGTGAAGAGGAAGAGCGGCAGCGCGGAGAACGAGAGCGAAACGAGGATGATTGGCTTCCGCCCGACATGGTCGCTCAGTGTGCCGCCGATGAAGCCGCCAATCACGCCGGCGAAGAAGAAGACCGAGGTTGCGATGCCCGCGTAGGTCAGCGGATCGCCACGCTTTTTCAAGTATTCAACGATGAAGAGCGCGAAGGCATTGAGGACGACCCCGCGTACCATGATGACGCTGAGCAGGCGGCGGAGGGCCGGGCCTTGCGTCCGTAGCGCGCCGAAGAGATCGCGCCGTGTTCGGGGTGCGGTGCGGAGACGGATCGGCGAGAGGCCGAAGAAGGTCACGATACCAATCGCGAGCGCCGGGAAGAAGGCGAGCGCCGTGCCGTGCAGGCCGAAGTGATTGATGATGAAGACGACGACAATCGGGCCGATGCTCCGGCCAAAATCACCACCGTTCATGAAGATGGACATGCCGAGGCCGGAGCGCCTGCCCGCCGCCGCCGCAACTGTGGCGATAGCAGGTGCATGGAAGAGCGCGCTCGACAGGCCGCTGGCGAGCAGCAGGAGCACGACAACGACCGCGTTCGGTGCGATGCCGAGTGAGCAAGTGACGAGCGCGGTGGTGATCGGCGTGATGACGAGGAAGAGGCGAACGCTGGTGCGATCCGCGTAGTAGCCGACGACGGGCTGCGAGAGCGAAAAGAGCCGTTGTGCGGGCTGCAAAAATCCGGCGAGGAAGAGGGAGAGCGCGAACTTGTCCGTCAGGAGCGGAATGAGCGGCGCGAGGAACGCTGGATACATGTCGTGGAAGAAGTGCGCCGCTGTGATGAGGAAGATCGTGCGGCGGTTGAATGCCGGAACGGCCGGTCTCGCGGGCGTGGGTGCTGATTTGGCAGCAGCGATCGTCGCTGCGTCATTGACTGACATGAAAGCGGCATCCCTTTCTCACGCGGAACCATAACGTCGCGCGGGAACAGTAGCATGCACGCAATCAGCGGGCAACCATCTGCATCGCGCCGGAGCGGGCACCCGTCCACCGAATCAGGGTGAAAAGCGCAGGACGTAGATGTTGCTGTCCGTCAGGGCGTTGAAGACGATGCGTGTGCCATCGGGGGCGACTTCCCATTCGTCCTGCGCGACGCGGAAGGACAGGGCAGCGCGGTCCGTGAGGGGCGTCGTGCCGAGCGTCGCGGCGTCAATCCGGACGAGTTGGTCCGCGCCGTTGTCCGTCTGGAAGGGAAGGATAAGCAGGCTTTTGCTATCCGGCGCCCAGCGCACGCCGCCAACGAGCGGCAATTTCCGCTTTCCGCTGCCATCCGCGTTGGCGATGAAGAGGCCGTTGTCTGCGGGGTTCTCTTCGAGCGCCGCGAGGTAGACGATCCGCGTGCCATCTGGCGAGAGCCGGAGACCGCGCGGCGAGAAGGCATCCACGATGCGTGTCAGCGTACCTGCGTTGATGTCGAGGATATACACGCCCGGATTGCCGCCGTCGGTATCCCGCCCGGTGAAGAGGAGCCGTTGCCCATCGGGGAACCAGATCAAGTCCGCCGCTCGCACGGTGTTGCCGCGCTGGCGGGCATTCGCGCCGTCCGCATTGGCGACCCAAACGCGGACGAGCCGGTCCACATTGGAACTCGGCTGCGCGCCCGGCGCGCGTTCGAGCCATGCGACCTGCCGGCCATCGGGCGAGAACCAGACATAGGCGTCGTTGTTGGCGATCGTCGCCGTGCTCTGCTTGCCGAACTCCTGGATGCGCGTCACATGGTTCGTGAAATCCGGGTAGGCGATCCGGCTGCCATCGGGGGCGACGGTCGCGGCGGAGGGGAAGAAGACGGTCGGCGGCCCGCTGGCATCCGCTGGAACGGCCCAGGTGGCGGCGAGTGGCTGATTTGGCGCGGCGTCTGTATAGAGGATACGCGCGCCGTCCGGATGCCAGACCGGATTCCGGCAGCAACCGCCGTCGGTCAGTTTCATCACAAACGGTTTGAAGGGTTGCGCGGCAACGGTCGGCGCGGGTGTGGCGGTCGCGGTCGGGCCGCTGGTTGGCGTCGGCGTATCAGTTGGTGTAGGTGGCGTCGCGCTGTCCGCGTCCCGCGCGGCTGCCTGCGGAGTCGCGGGGAGAGCTGTCGGCGTCATCACGCGCGGGCTGTTAGTTGGCTGGATCGGCGGGGGCGAGGAGGGCGGCGCGGTGTGCGTCGTTGACCCGCTGCTACACGCGGCGAGCAGGAGCAAGCCGAGGGGAACGAGGAAACGCGCGCTACGCATACGGCTCCCACGTCGGATAATTGACGATGATCCCGCCGCCGAAATGGATGTCCGGCTGGTCGCGCAGCGTCGCCCACTGGCGCGGGTTAGTGAGGTCCTGGGCGAAGTTTGTGCCGCCCGCGCCGACACCGAGTGTCAACCGATCCCAGTCGGCGGGGATCAGGTTCATCGGGTTCGTCGTTCCGCTCACGCCATTGATGCGGATCTCCAGGTGCAGATGTGGCGCGCGGTCGCAGGTCGGGCTGTATGGATCGCCGGAATGGGCGACGATATCGCCCGCCTTCACTTGCTGGCCGACGCGAACGAGCGTCGTCCGCTCGCGCAGATGACCATAGATCGAAACGTAGCCATTGGCATGCTGGATCGCGAGATTATGCGGGGCGGAGCCGTACGGCCCGTCAATGCCGAGCACCGTACCATCGCCGATGGCAAGCACATTGCGGCCACAGCGGGTCGCGAAATCAACGCCGAAGTGGATACCCTGCCCGGCGGCATAGAGATCGGGCCAGTTGCGCTGCGCCCAGATCGTCGTTCCGTACCCCTGCGCGACGAACCACGTATCCGGCCCCGGCGGCTCCGCGAACGGCAACCGGAACGGCGGCGCGTCCGCCTTCACTGGTGAGGAACCGGGCGGGATCGCCGCATTGACGAAGAGCGTCCCCGCAATTATCGCGCCGATCATCAGGAATTGGAGGACGAAGGGGCGACCGCCACTAAGGAGGATCTGAATCGTATGTCTCATCGGTGCAGTATACGAAGCCCCTTCATGATGAGCAACATATCTGACGACCGAACATGGCTTCGTTCTTCCGGTGGTGACGGGCTTTCGCCTACAACAGTATCCTCGTTTGGCAGGAGAAAGCTCGCCACCATTCTGTTTTGACGCAACCGCCCGCACATCAGTTATGCGCTGCGGATCGTGCGGCGGAAGAGGAGCGTGCCGATCAGGAAGAAACCGACCGCGAACGCGCCGAGGGCGATGAAGGTGATGGGGTCCGCCGGAATGCCGCGCAGCATGATGTTCTGCATCGCCTGCACGCCGTAGGTGATCGGTAGCGCGTACGAGAGGACGCGCGCCCACGGATAGAGGGTGTCAATGGGCAGGAAGAAATTGCCGAAGAAGACCGAGGCGAGCAGAATGAGCATCGCGTATTGCACCGCTTGCGTCTCGCTCGTGGCAACGGCGGAAATGACGAGGCCGAGGCCGAGCGCGGCGGCGATGAGCAGCGCGATAATGGCAGCAAACGCCGCGTAGCTGCCCAGCAGTGGCACCTTGAGGGCGAAGCGAAGGAGCGCCGCGAGGACCGCGCCGGTCACGACCGCGACGAGCGCGTAGCCAATGAACTTGCCGAAGACGATCTCCGGTGTCGCGCTCGGCGTCACGCGGAAGAGTTCGGTCGCGCCGCTCGTCTTCTCGCGCACCAGCGTAAGGGCAGTGAGCGTGATGCTGACGTGCTGGAGGAGCAGCGCGAGCACGGCGGGCGCGTAGAAGGCGATGAAACTCGGCAGGACGGGCGCTTTGTTATTGACCTCCGCCTGGAAGGGCGCGACGAGTACATCGGCGGGCGGTAACTGGAGCGCCTGCGCTCCCTGCTCGGCATTCTGGCTGTTGGTGACGATGTCCGCGGCGGCTTTGCTGTCCGGCTGGCCCGTCGCGAGACTTTGCGGCAGGCTGGCGGTCAGGTTCTTGAGGATCGTCTCGACATTACTCAACGACTGATCCACGGCTGCTTCGCGCTGAGCGCGGGGATCGTTCGGAATGGGCGGCGCGTTGAAGTAGTGTTCCGCGCCGGTGAGCAACTGCTCGCGCGTGCGCAGATCGGATTGATCGTTCGTCGTGATCGTCTGCATCTGGGCGAGTGCGTCCGCCGCGCCCTTCGCGTCCCGCCCGTGCACGCCGTCGGAATACTGGCTCGCGGTCGTCTGCATCTGCTGTGCATATCCCTGGAGGGGCGGCCCGGCGGTGTTCGGGTTCTGGCTCTTTGCCTGGTTGACGACAGCAATCAGCACGCGGCGGTTGAGTTCGTTCGCCTCGACATAGGAATAGAATTTGAGGTAGTTCGATCGCACAGGCTCCAGTTCGTTATAGGTGACATTGACGAGAGCGTGCTGCCCGTCCCGAATGCGCTGGTATGCGTCGGCGGGCAGGGCGACGATCACCGACGCTTTCCCCGTATTGAAGAGCGCTTGCGCTTCCTCCGGCGTGCGCACAACGCTCTGGAGTGTAAAGGGGAACTGGAACGCGTCGGCGTAATCGGCGGCGTTGGTGGAGAGGCCAGTCGCCGCGGGGACGACGAGGACGGTCGGCTGCTGGACAATCTGCCCCTTGAAGGCGGTACCGAAAAGCAACAGGATGGCGAATGGCCCGACAACGAGGCCGAGCAGAAGGCGCGGTTGCCGGAAGATTTCGTGCAGTTCCTTCCCCGTGAAGGCGATGCCACGGACGGCGCCGCGGAGGGGTCGGTCAAGTAGCCACGGACGGCGGTGCGGGATCGCGCGGATTGCCATGCTGTTGATCCTGTTCGGTGTCGCGCGCCCCCGAAACGAGGCGCACAAAAACATCATCGAAGGTGAGCGTATGTGGCTCCATCGAGACGCAGCCGCCCTCCTCGCGGTCACAGTATTCGGTCAGGGAGAGGAGATCGGTGGAGAGGTTATCCACCGTCACACGCACTTCATCGGGGCGGTCGAGCGCTTCGACCCCATGGACGAAGGGAAGTGATTGGAGCCGTGCGACGATATCCGGGCGTGGCTGGTCGAAGCGAATATCGAGCATCTCGCCGCCAGTCGCGGCGCGGCGCAAGTCCGACGGCGTTCCGGCGGCGATGATCGTGCCTTCATGAACGAGCAGTACCTGATCGCAGTATTCCGCCTCCGCGACGTATTGCGTCGTAATGACCATCGTCTTTCCATCTTCTCGCGCGCTTTTGAGGCCATCCCAGATGGACTCGCGCAGGATCGGATCAATGCCGGCGGTTGGCTCGTCGAGAACGAGGAAATCCGGGTCGTGCATCAGCGTGGCGGCGAGTGAGAGCCGCCGCCGCATACCACCGGAAAGGTCCTCGGCGCGGCGTGCACGCGCGTCCTCAAGGTCAACGAACGGCAGCAATTGCGCGATTCGCCGCCTGGTTTCCCACCACGGCACGCCATAGAGCGAGGCCGCAAAGCGCAGGTTCTCCTCGGTTGTCAGGGCCGGGTAGAGGACGAAATCCTGCGGCATATAGCCGATTCGCTCGCGGTCGCTACGCCGCAGTTTCCAAGGATCGCGCCCGAAGAGGCGAACGGTGCCGCTGCTCGCCTTGTACATGCCGAGCATCATGCGGATCGTCGTTGTCTTGCCGCTGCCGCTCGGGCCGATAATGCCGAGGATTTCGCCCCACGGCACCCGAAAGGTGATGTCGTGCAGCACTTCCTCTTTGCCGAACTTCTTGGTGACATCTTCAAAGGTCACCGCTTGCTCGCCAACGGGGGATCGCCGCATGGCGGGCCGACGTGTCCGTGCCGCCGTATCGGGCTGCGTGCCTGCCTCTTTTCCAGGCGCTGTGGTCTCTGGTTGTTGCATGATCGTGCTATCCGCCATCAGGAGAACCCCCGCATACACCGATGGTATCCGGCGAGACAGAGCGCACGAACGATGCCACGATGGAAAAGTAACCGGCGGTGCGACAAACGAACGCGGGTGCTATCCGGCCGCGGCGATGCGATAGACCGTGCCCGTGCTGTCATCGGTCATGTACATCGCGCCGTCGCCGCCAATCGTCACACCGACCGGGCGGCCCCAGACCTGCCCCGGATCGTTCGCACTCCCTGGCAGCCAGCCCGAGGCGAAATCTTCCGGTTGGCCCGCCTGCCCATTAACGAAGGGGACGCGCACCACCTTGTAGCCGGTCTTCACCGAGCGGTTCCACGAGCCATGATAGGCGATGTAGATGCTGTCCTTATATTGCTGCGGCGCGTTGAATTGGTCGCCGAAGGTAAGGCCGAGCGCGGCGGAGTGCGCGGGTAGCGCGACCTCCGCGGGAACCGCCTGCGTGCATTTCGATGGGTTGCCGAACTCCGGGTTGGGCGTCGTGCCATTGTAGCAATAGGGGTAGCCATTGAAGCTGCCGTCCCGCACGATGCGCAGTTCATCCGGCGGGATGTTGTCTCCGATGCTGTCGCGCCCATTGACGGTCGCCCACATGGTATTCGTGCCGGGCTGCCAGGTGAAGCCGACGGCGTTGCGGAGGCCGGTGGCAAAGAGTCGCCCGTTCTTGCCGTCCGGGTCATAGACGCTGATCGCGGCGCGGCGATTGTCCGGTTGCACGCAGACATTGCAATTGGAGCCAATCGCCAGATAGAGCTTGCCGTCCGGGCCGAAGGCAATCGTGCGCGTCCAGTGATCGGTGGGCGGCGGCAGGTTGGGAATGACGACCTCCTTGTTACCCTGCGGCTGCATCGCATCGTTCGGTGCGGGGAAGCGCGAGACCGCGCTCGTCTCGCCGACATAGACCCAATCCTGATAGAAGGCGATGCTCGACGGTAGGTTGAGGCCACTGGCGAATACGACCGTATCGTCCGCCTTGCCGTCATGATTCGCGTCCGGCAGGATGAGGATGCGGCCATTGCCATCCGCAACAAACAGCATGCCGTCCGACGGGCGCACGGCCATGAAGCGGACGGGGCCGAGATGCTGCGCGTAGACATCAATATTAAATCCGGCCGGAAGCATCACGGTTCCACCGGGCAGCGTATGAGCCTGCGGCGGTCCGGTCGGCGCGGTGGCCGGGGGCGGGGCTGTCGTGGGGCTTGTCGTCGCTGCCGTGGTGGCGGCGTCCGTTGCGGGCGGCGCGGCGACGCCGGTCGTCGGTGTTGACGCCGCTGCCACAGGGGTATCGGTCGGTGTCGCAGTCAGTGGCGCCAACGCGTCAGCCGTTGTGCCATTCGACGCTTGCGTGCGGGTAACCGGAGTCGCGGTTGCAGGGGCGGCCGGGGTCGCGGTCGCCCTGCCCCCGCCGCACGCCGCGAGGAGCGTGATGCAGCAGCTGATAAGGAGGAGGGGGGTGGTGCGAGTGTGTGCCACGGAAAACCTCCGACGCAGAATGACTGCACCCGGAGCGATCATACCGCATGTCAGATGCCATCGGTCAGACAGAGAACGCGCCATGGATAACGACCGCGACACCGAGCATGAAGAAGCCGACGGTGACGGCGACGGCAATGTTATCTTCCTCAAAAATCTTCTTCTGCAAATCGGTCGGCGTGAGCGCGTCGAAGAGCCGGTAGCCGATAAGCAGAAGCGCCATGCCGGTGAATGCATAAATGATCGCACTGACCCAGATGCGCAGTTCATGCCCAAAATTCACGGCGATCCTCCGTTCGCGTCCCGATGAATCAATCTGTCGTGTGCTGCACTGCTCGGTAATCGCGCAAAGCATAGCACATGATGACTGCTCACTTACGGACGAGTAGCAGTTCCGTCTGCGGTGGGCTGAACCAGCGCGCGCCCTCTTCAGTCACTTCGAGGTCGTCTTCGAGGGCGATCATGCCGTACCCCTCGACGAATGTGCCAATCTCCAGAACGTAGCACTGCCCGGCCTCGATGATCTCGTTTGGTTTGTCGCCGTATCGCTCCCAGCGGGGATAGAATCCCCCGCCGCCATCGTGCGCGACGTGGCCGAGTTGATGGCCGAGGCTGAACTGCCACTCCTTACCGCGCTCCGCGAAGAACTCGCGTGCTGCCTCGTCCACCTGCCAGCCGGGAATACCGGGCCGCACGGCGTCGAACCCGGCCATGATCGCCCGCTGCACGGTGTCGAAGTCGCGCCGGACGGGGGGCGGTGCCTCCGTCTCGTCGTCCTTCAGGAAGTACCAGGTGCGCTGCATGTCGGACGAGTATCCGTCAATCGTGATGCCGAAATCGAGGCGCAGCAGTTTGCCCTTCTCGATCGCATTCGTCGTCGGGCCGACATGGCCGATGGGCGATCGGTCGCCCGCCGTGACGGTCGGGTTGTACTCCTTCTCCCATGACAGGCCGTAGCCGAGTTCGCGGCAGCGGCGATGGAGGAACTGCTGAATTTCCTGCTCCGTCGTGCCGATCCGCACCCACTCCGTCATCTCCGCGAAGAGCCGCTCCGTCTCCGCGCAGGCATGCGCGATCCGCTTTCGCTCCTCCGGCGATTTACGCCCCCGGACGCGCGTCGCAATCGGTTCGGCAGAGATGAAGCGCGCGGGGTACGGCGTCCCGTCGAGCGCGTGATTGAGGTTCAGCCACATGCCGTGCGTGAGGCCATCCGCCTTGTCATTGTCGGTGCTGTAATCGAGGGCGATCTGTTGGGGATCGAAGCGACCGATAATCGCTCGTAGCGGCTCACTCCATCCCTGCACATACCCATGCGGCGTATAGATGCCCTCCGCCTCGATCTGCGCCACATCGCCCGTACCAACGATCGCATGCGTCTCGCCGGAGCGCGTGATGATGAACGCGGACGCCCAGGTCGCGCCCGCGCCGACGACAATCGGGATCGAGGGGTCACAGAGCGTGCTCGTCTCCCGCCCGATGAGCATCCACATATCTATCTCAAGTTCATTGAGAATGCCGACCGCTTGCGCCACCTTCTCTTTGACCAGTTGATTCACCATGCGCTGCTCCTTCATACGATCAGACCTGGTGGTGGTGGGCTAACGCCCGCCACCATCTCGCTCCATCACTGCGCCAATGTCTCGGCGAGATTGAGGAAGTAGGCGGCGATCCATTGCTGGGCGTCTTTCATGCCCTGGACCGTCGCGTACTCGTTCGGGCTGTGGACGCGCCCGCCGTGACCGAGACCACCCATCGCGACGGGGATATTGAGCCACTTCTTATCGGTGAAGAGGTAGAAGGGCGCGGAACCGGCGAGATGAGGCCAGATTTCCGGTTCGTGGCCGAACTGATGGTAGGTCTCGATCATCGCCTGCACCGGCGGATCGTCACTGCGTGTCTTCGCCCAGGGGTAGGCGTCCAGGATTTCCACGGCGATGTCCGCGAAACCGTGGCGGTCGAGATGGGCGCGGATGCGCTCGTACGTCGTCCGCGGGTCCATGTCGCGGACCATGCGGACATCCACTTTCGCCTTCGCCTCATGGGGGATGATCGTCTTCGTCCCCTCCTGCCAGTGGCCACCGACGATGCCGTCAATGTTGAGCGTCGGTTGGTAGAGATACTTCCGCAGCAGGGGCACGCCGTCGAGGTCGTACTTGAAGCAGCGCACCTCGTCGCCGCGCAGCCGTTCGTCGGGGTCGAGCGTCGGCGCGAGGGTGGCAAGCAATGCCTCGTCGTGCGCGTCCGCCGGTTCGACTTCATCGTAGAAGCCATCCACGAGGATATGCTTCTGGTCGGTGCTCAGCATCGAAGCGAGCGCGTGGGTGAGCCGCCACGCCGGATTGCCGTACCAGACGGCATTTGAGCCATGCACCGCGCGCACGGTCGGGCCGCCCCAGTCGCCGCCGCGCGCCGTGAACTCCATGAAAAGGATGCCCTTGACGCCGAGATAGGAGAGCACCTTGCCGTTCAAATCCTGCGACAGAAAGGCGAAAAAGGCGGCATCCGCCTGGAGACGGTCCCGGTTCTCGCGGACGAAATCGGGCAAATGCTGCGACCCCATCTCCTCCTCACCCTCAACCATGAAGATGACATTCATCGGCAGCGTGCCGTGGACGCTCTTCAATGCTTCCAAGGCAAGAAGGGTATTGACGAGCGGCCCTTTCTGATTCATCACGCCGCGATTGATGAGGCAGGGGCCGAGTTCCGGCGCGAACGGCGGCGTCATGATCTCGCCGCCGAAGGGATCGCCAACTACCCATGTCTCACCGAGGACGGGCTGCACATCGTACATGCCGTAGAGGAGAATGGTGTGCGGCGCGCCGGCGTCAATCCGACCATAGACGACGGGCCAGCCCTTGGTCGGAACGATTTCGCCCGTGCCGCCGAGCCGTTCGATCCAGCGGACGAGCATCCGCGCGCAGTCGCCCATCCCCGTGCCGTCCGCCGAAATGGATGGCTGACGCACGAAGGCGCGCACCTCCTCCAGATGCCGGCCCCAATGCTCGTCAATATATGCCTGCACGCGGCTCGAGTCCGCTGTCACGTTCACGCTCCCTTCTCTGTGCGAAAACCGTTGCGTTCGGTGAAGAAGTCTAGCATACGGTGGGGAATCTCATCTCTGCACTCACTCCTTCATTGTCGTGAACGTACATCTTGCACTTGCTTGCTATACTGCGAGAGAACGTTTGATGATGTCAGTATAGTATGCATTCGACGGGGTATCCGCATGCGTAATCGAAGAGGCGCACGGCGTGTTGTGTCGCTGCTTTTTATCCTGTTGCTCGCGCTCTTCGTGCCGCTGTCGTCGGTGCGAGCAGCCGCGCCGTTTGCTGATCCGGCCTTCCGTGCCCTCTGGGAGCGGACGGACGGCCCGGTCGCGGCGGGGGCGGTGCAGCGGACTTTTCTCTGGGGGCCGGTGCCGATCAGTGAGGCCGTTCAGGAGCCGTATGCTCAGAGTCCGGGCGGCATGCGGCTCGTCCAATATTTCGATAAAAGCCGCATGGAGCTGACCCAACCAGGGGGCGCGCAAGGGGCCAGCTCCTCCGTCACGAACGGGCTGCTCGTCGTTGAATTGATGACCGGGCGCGTCCAGATTGGCGATGATCCGTCGCAAATTGAACCGCGCGACCCCGCGAACATTAATGCCGTCGGTGATGGCGACGATCCGAA
>JAICJW010000093.1 GCA_025928215.1 Chloroflexia bacterium
CACGATCGTATCGGGCATCAAGGCCCGCTCGGAAGGCGTTGTTGATTGCATCGGCTTCCCACTGCCGCCCGACCCCGCTGCCCCAAGCGACGACTATCTCCGCGCGCTCAATGCCCTCCGCGAGATCACCTCAGCAGCGGACGCGCGCTGAAGTCGGAAAACAGCGAACCACGAAGGCACGAAGAGCGCGAAGAAGAGAAGGTAATGAGCGCCTATTCCCTCTTTGTGCCCTTCGTGCCTTCGTGGTTCACACGTATCTCTACGTCTGCGCGGGGCGGAACTTCGGCAGCGTGATGTCCTCCGTCACGTCGTCGTAGACGAGTTCAACGGGCATGCCGATCTTGACGTGTTCGGGATCGGGCTGGATGTCAATCAGATTGGACATCATCCGCACGCCCTCGTCCAGTTCGATCAACGCGACGACGTACGGCAGTTCTTCCGCGAATCCCGGCGCGCGATTGGCGTGAACGATCGTGAAGGCATGGAGCACGCCGTTGCCGGAGACCGGCTCCCACGAGAGATTGCCGGAGAGCGTGTACGGGCTTAACCCGCGCGGATAAAAGAAGAACTTGCCGGTGTCATTGCAGCGTTGAATCTTCATCGCGTGCGCCTTCAGGCTCTCCCAGTACGGCGCGGTGACGGGATCGGACTGCGGCAGCGGTTTCTTGTACTCAGCCATCGGTTATGCCCTCCCCAGAATCGCGGTGCCAGCGGACGAGAGGACGCCGCCCGTGCCGTGGACGACGGCCAGTTTCGCGTCCTTCACCTGCCGGATGCCTTGATCCTGATAATCGTGCCGCAGCTGCCGCACCGCTTCGATGATCGCAAACATCCCGTACATGCCAGGGTGGTTATACGAGAGGCCGCCGCCGTTCGTGTTCATTGGAAAGTCGCCACCCGGTGCGGTGCGCTGACCGCTGACGAATGCGCCGCCCTCGCCCTTGGCGCAGAAACCGAGTTCTTCGAGCGACAACAGCACCGTATATGTGAACGAATCGTAAATCATCGCCAGATCGAGATCGGCGTGCTTCACGCCCGCCATCTCGAAGGCGCGCCGCCCGGAGTGCCGCGCCGCGAAGGCGGTCAGGCTCGGCATCTGCGAGATCATCGCGTGGTCGTGCCCCTCACCGACGCCGAGCACGGCTATGGGTGTCTGCTTCAGATCGCGCGCCCGCTCCATCGAGGTCATCACATACGCGCCGCCCGCGTCAGTGACGAGGCAGCAGTCGAGCAGGTTGAACGGCCAGGAGATCAGGCGGGAGTTCAGCACATCCTCAATCGTGATCGGGTCGCGCATCATCGCCTTCGGGTTGAGCATCGCCCACTTGCGGGTGGCGACGGCGATCTCCGCCAGTTGCTCCTTCGTCGTGCCGTACTCGTACATATGGCGCGAGCAGGCCATCGCGTACGCGCCGACCGGTTGCGGCAGGCCGAACGGCGCTTCGAACTGGTTGCGGAGCGCATCCCGCGCGACCGCCGGGCCAGCCATGCCAACGCGCGAGCGGCCGCTTTCGCCATGCGTGACGAGGGCCACCTCGCAGCGCCCGGTCGCAATCGCTGTCGCGGCGTGGGCGATGTGGATAACGAACGACGAGCCACCGACCGCCGTCGTATCCGTCACCTTCGGCTCGATGCCGAGGTATTCACCGAGTTCGAGCGTCGAAATCCCAGCAGTAAAGAGGCCATCTACATCGTTCTTCGTCAGCCCCGCCTCCGCCAGGGCAGAGCGCGCCGCCTCGGCATGCAGCATGATCGCCGGTTTGTCCGGCACTCGCCCAATCTGGTCAGATTCCGCCACCCCAACGATGGCCGTCTTCCCCGAAAGACTCTCCATAGCCTCCACCTTTCCTAAGCCAACGGAGCGAAAGCGTTTGAACCGCAGAGACGCAGAGAACACAGAGATCGTAAAAGGAGGAAGGACATACGGTAATCTCTTTTACCCATCCTCATTTCTCTCTGCGTCCTCTGCGTCTCTGCGGTTCATATCCGGTTTCTTCCCCGCTAGACCCACGTCAGTTCGTGGTACGGTTCGATCTTCGTGCCCCAGAAACTGAGGCCGTTGCCGACATCTATCCACTGGCCCGCCGGAATTTCCTCGATCTCCGTGCCAAAGTTGGAGCGGTTCTTCTGCTCCTCAAGGTCGGAGCCGAACGCCTGCGGGATCACCGTGCAGAGTTCCTCCACCGTCCAGCGATGGTCAGCGCGCAGGGTCTTGATGATCTTCGGCTGCGCCATCAAGGCGACATTGTAACCAAATGAGCCGAAGATATGCCCGTTGATCTCCTGTGCGGCGTCACTGGCGAGGAAGGCGATCAGCGGCGCGACGTTGTCCGGGTCCCGCGCGGTGCCGACCGCCAGTTCGCTCGGCAACTTGCCGGTATGGGCAACCGCCTCCCGCGCGCGCGGGATCGAGTCAATCATCCGCGTGTGGCCGGTCGGCAGGATGGCGTTCGCCGTCACGCCGTAGCGCGCGAGGCCATTCGCGCAACTGAGCGTCAGGCCGATGATGCCCGCCTTCGCCGCCGCGTAGTTCGGTTGCCCCGGCGCGCCGAACGCCGAGGTGGAGGAAAAGTTAATCATCCGGCCCGATCGCTGCTCGCGGAAGCGCACCGAGGCATGGCGACAGGTGTTGAACGTCCCCTTCAGGTGGACGTCGATCACCGCCTGCCATTCCTCCTCCGCCATGTTGAAGATCATCCGGTCCCGCAGGATGCCCGCGACATTGACGACGATGTCTATCTTGCCGAAGGTACTCACCGCCTGCTCGATCATCCCTTCGGCAGCCTCGTAATCGCTGACGGAATCGGTATTCGCGACCGCGTTGCCGCCCGCCGCCTGAATCTCCGCCGCCACCGTCGCGGCGGGGCCGGTATCTACGCCGTGCCCATCGAGGCTGGCGCCGAGATCATTGACGACGAGCGACGCGCCCTCCTGCGCGAGCAGATGCGCGACGCCCCGACCGATTCCCCGCCCCGCGCCTGTCACGAGCGCGACTTTTCCCTCAAGGAGTCCCATTATGCGTTCTCCTCACTTCTTACTTTTTCTTCGCGTCGTAGTACGCGCGGCGCTCCCACAGCTCCACACCGGGCGCGATCGCCTCCCAACTCGCCGGGTCCGCCTGCATCGCGGCGGTGCCGCGCGCCGGACGTTCCATCCCCGGCAGTTGCACTGGTTCGGGCAATTTCACCGCGTCGCCAATGTGCTTGGGGACGATCTCCGCCAGTTCGGACGGCTTCCACCGCCGCTCCGCCTGGAAAACGTCCGCGAGTTCCCAATGGGAGTACATCTGGATGACGTTGCCGCGCACGCCGAAGAACTGCCCATTGACGTTCGCCGCGTCGTCCGTCGCGAGGTAGGCGACCATCGGGGCGACATTCGCCGGATCGCCCTCCGTACCCTCCGCCAGTTCGCTCGGCGCTTTGCCTTCGTGCTCCTGCGCGAACTGATGGCCGCGCGGTGTCGAATCTATCATCCGCGTCGTCGCGCCGGGGAGGATGGCGTTCGCCGTCACGCCGTACTTGGCGAGGCTGTTGGCAAGGACGGCGGTGAGGCCGAGAATGCCGTACTTCGCCGCACCGTAGTTCGGCTGACCGGGGCTGCCCCATGCGGAGACGCTGGAGAAATTAATAATCCGCCCGCTCCCCTGCTGCCGCATGACCACTGAGGCATGACGCGAGGTGTTGAACGTGCCGTTCAGATGCACCGCGACGACGATGTCCCACTCCGCCTCACTCATGTTGAAGATCATCCGGTCGCGCAGGATGCCCGCGACATTGACGAGGATGTCCAGCTTGCCGAAATTATCAATCGCCTGCTGGACCATCTCGCCCGCCGCATCGTAGTCCGCGACGGAACCGGTGTTGGCAACGGCGTTGCCGCCCGCCGCCTTGATCTCGTTGACAACCTGCTGGGCGACCGAGACATCGCTGCCCTCACCGCCCAACCCGGTGCCGAGATCATTGACGACGACCGACGCGCCTTCCGCCGCGAGAAGCATCGCGATTCCCCGCCCGATCCCCCGGCCCGCTCCGGTCACGATAGCCGATTTTCCATCCAGTTTACCCATACGTCCTCCCATGCGTGTTAAACCTGTCGGAACTCGATAATCTGTGTCGTGCGATCCCAGATGGCAAACTGGCCAATGGCGAGCGCGCCGGGATTGATTAAGTAACGGCGGCGCGGATCGAGCGTCAGCCTGCCGCGTGCGATGTCTATCGTGCCCCGCTCATTACGCGCGCTCCGGTAGTGCGTATGCCCGGCGAAGGTGATCCGGGCATCGGTGTCGTCCGCAGGCGTTTCCGGCGCGCCCAGCACGCGCAGGAGCGGGTTCACCTGCCCCCACTCGTCCCCTTCATGCGTCAGGCAGACACCCTCGATCACGACGCGCTTGCGCAGATCGCTGAGCAACCGGATCGTTTCATCGCGCAGATCCACCTCCTGCCGGGCTGCCGCGAGCGCGATCTCCCGCTCGTGATTGCCGTAGACACCGACCACATGCCAGTCCGCCAATGCCCGCGCACACGCATCCGCCTGCTCGGTACGGTCTATCAAATCGCCGAGGAGCGCGATTGTCGCCACTCCTTCCGCGCGGCACTCCTTCAGGGCCTGGCTGAGTGTCCGGTGCGCGCCATGGACATCCGCGAACAGCCCGACGACCGCGCCGAGATTCATGCTGCTCCGTTCGTTCCCGGCACAATCAGGCAGTCCACCACCCGCGCGCCCATGCCTCGGTCGAAGACGAGTAGCGGATTGATGTCAATCTCGCTGATGACATCGCGCAGATCGAGGCAGAGTTGCGAGAACGTGCCGAGAATGTTTACGACCGCGTCCGTATCGGCGGGCGCCGCGCCGCGCGCCCCTTCGAGGATCGCCGCGCCGCGCAGGCGCGCCAGCATCGCGCGGCTGTCGTGCTCCGTCAGCGGCGGCACGCCGAGCGCGACATCCTTCAGCACCTCGACGAAGATGCCCCCGAGCCCGACCGCCACCGCCGGGCCATAGACCGGGTCCTGCGTCATGCCGAGGATCAGTTCTCGCCCACCCGTGACCATCTCCTGCACGAGGACGCCGCCGAGTTGCGCCTCCGGATTGTATTTCCACGCGTTCGCGATTACCGTCTCGAAGCCAACGCGCACTGCGCCCTCGTCCGCGACGTTGAGCAGGACGCCGCCCGCCTCCGTCTTGTGCGCGATGTCAGGCGACTCGATTTTGAGCGCGACCGGGTAGCCGATTTCCCGTGCCGCGCGCGCGGCTTCATCGGCGTTCGTCGCCAGCCGCTCCCGCGTCACGGGGATGCCGTAGAGAGTGAGCAGGTCTTTCGCGGTGCGTTCCACCAGCGGCTTGCCGTTCGCGGCGGCAACGAGCGCCCGCGCCTGTTCCGCGCGGGCTGAGTCCGCTCCCGACTGCTGCCTGCCAACGACCGACTGCGCGCGCGTCCGCTGGAAGTCGGCATAGCGGATCAGCGAGCGCACGGCGCGCAAGCCATTTTCCACGCCTTGCAAGAAGGGGACGCCATCCCATTTCATCGTCGGCTCGACCGGGTCCTGATCGTAGCGACGGCCATCCTGCACGCGGCCGGTGACCAGGGACATGATGAAGAAGTTCTTGTCCGGGTAGCGCTCCGGCATCGTCCGCAAAACTTCACCGACCGGCGTCGTCAGGTCAACGCGGCTCGGATAGGCCTGGCCGTAAATCACCGTGTGGATATTCGGGTCCTCGGCCATCGCGACGAGCGAGCCTTCCATGATCTCTGGCTGCGTCGCTGCCTGTCCGGTCGTATCGAGCGGGTTACCGACGGTGCCATACTCCGGGATAACCGGCATCAGCTTCGCGACCGTCTCCGGCGCGAGCGCCGGCAACGAGACGCCGAGGTCCTGGCTGAGGTCCGCGACGAGGCCGCACGCGCCACCGGAGACGAAGATCGTTCCGACGCCGGGGCCGTTCGGCAGCCGCTTTGCATGGAAGACGGCGAGCGTCTCGATCATCTCATCGAGGTTGTAGACGCGGACGATGCCGTACTGCCGCATGATCGCGTCCGCGATCGCATCGGAGCCAACGAGCGAGCCAGTATGCGCCTGCGCGGCCCGCTTGCCCGCGTCGGAGCGCCCAACCTTGAGGACGACGAGCGGCTTCCGGCGTTCCGCCGCCATCTCCGCCACGCGGAGCAGTTTTTGCGGATCGCGGAACTGCTCGATGAAGCAGCCGACCACCTGCGTCTCGTCGTCCTCGACGCAGTAGCGCATGAAATCGGTCGCGTCGAGATCCGCTTCATTGCCGGTAGTGACAACGTAGGTATAACCGAACTCGCGTTCGAGCGGCGGGATCACGGCGCTATAGGCGAGCAGCCCGCTCTGGAAGACGATCCCAATTGGGCCACGCCGCACATTGGCATACGCACCCGATTTCGCGACCATCTTCGCGGGGGTGCTGATGATGCCGAGGCAGTTCGGTCCGACGACACGGATACCCGTGCGCCGCGCGAAGGCGCGAATCTGCTCCTGCCGCTGATGCGCTTCATCGTCGCTCTGCTCGCCGAAACCACTGGTGATGATGTTGACCGCGCCGACCCCGGCGCGCTCCGCCTGCCCGAGCACATCGAGGACGAGAGTGCTCGGCACGACGACCATCGCAAGGTCCACACTGCCGGGAATCGCGTCGAGCGTCGGGTAGCATGGGCAGCCGAGCACTTCCTGATGCCGCGGCGTGACGCCGAACACCTCGCCCTCGTAACCATTGTTGAGCAGCAAACGATGGATATTGAAGGCGAACCCCGGACGCGGTGTCGCCCCGACAATCGCGACGCGCTTCGGATGAAACAACGCAGTCATTGAGCGGGTGAACCGCTCCTGCTCATTCCCCGTTACCTGCAGCCCGGTCGCGGCACCGCCCTCGGGTGCCTGCGGTGTAGTTGTCATCCCCACATCCCCTCTGGCGGGTTCGGTGTTCGGAGTTCGGAGATGGAACGATCCCCCCTGATTCTCGAACTCCGAACCCCGAACTCCGAACCTCCCTAGAAATACGTCCGCCCGAGCGTCTCCGCGACGCAGGCGGGCTTCTCCTCACCCTCAACCTCAATCGTCTGCTCGCTCGTCATCTGCACGGCACGGTCGCCGATCTCCTCGACATTGAGCAGTTTCGAGCGCATGCGAATTCGCTTGCCGACGCGCACGGGCGAGACGAAGCGGACGCGATTGAGGCCATAGTTGACGCCCATCCGGCCGCCGAGACTGATCTTGACGCCGGACGCCCGCTTGCCGCCGAGATAGGGGATGAGTGAGAGCGTCAGATAGCCATGCGCCACCGTGCCGCCGAAAAAGGTCGTCTTCGCCCGCTCCGGGTCCACATGGATGTACTGATGATCGCCGGTCGCATCGGCGAACTGATTGACGCGCTCCTGCGTGATCTCCAACCACTCGCTGACGCCGATCTCCTGCCCGATCAATTCCTTCAACTCCGCAACCGACGTCACCACCCGCCCCGTCTCCGTACTCATACCTTCCTCCTAATGACGAACCCGGTGAGAACGGCAGAGGTGCAGAGGACAGAGATCGCAGAGAGTAAGAAAGGAATGGGGCGATGATTCTTCCACCCCACTATTTCGATCTCTCTTTTATCTCCTTTTCCCCCTCTGTATCCTCTGCGTCCTCTGCCGTTCTCCCCGGGTTCCCGTTATCCAGAGATGTGCCCGGCGAGGACTTCCTGAAGGACGCGCTCGCGGTGCTCTTCGAGATCGCCGTACAATGGCTCGAAGTACTTGGCACGCTTGAAGTAGAGATGCAGATCATACTCCCAGGTGAAACCGATGCCACCGTGAACCTGAATCGCCTCGCCGCAGACCTTCCGGGAGGCATTGTTGACGAATGACTTGGCGACCGAGACCGCCAGCGCGGCATCCGGCGCGTCCGCGTCGAGCGCCCAGGCAGCGTAATAGACCGCTGCATGCGCGTTCTCAACCAGCACCAGCATCTCGGATAACTTGTGCTTGACGGCCTGGAACTGGCCGATGAACTGGCCGAACTGCTTGCGCACTTTGGCGTAGTCCGTGGACATTTCGAGCGACTTGCGCGATGCGCCGAGCATCTCCGCGCTCGCCCCGACCGCCGCATGCTGGAGGGTCGTCTGCACGGCGGGCCACGCGCCGCCCTCGGCGCCGAGCAGGTTTTCAGCGGGGACGTGGACATTCTCAAAGTGCAGCGTCGCGCTCTTCTCGGTCAGGTCGGAGATCACGTCCCGGTCAATGCGCAGCCCATCGGCATCGCGCGGGACGGCGATCAGCGAAACCCCCTCCGCGCCGCTCTCGCCACCGGTGCGCGCCGCGACGAGGAGAACATCCGCCGTGTGGCCGAACGGGACAAAGCGCTTGATGCCGTTCAAGACGTACCCATCGCCGTCCTTCTTCGCCGCGAGCGCAACCGCGTTCGGCCCCCAGCCGATAGAGTCTTCGAGGAAGGCGAGCGTCATGGTCAGGTCGCCATTGCAGACATCGGGCAGGTAGCGCGCCATCGCCTTCTCATCGCCGGAAGCCATGATCGCGCTGCCAGCGAGAATCACCGTCGCGAAGTACGGCCCCGGATAGGGGATGCGTCCCATCTCTTCAAGGATGATCGCCTGCTCGATCATGCCGAGATCCGCACCGCCGTACGTTTCCGGGAATGGCAGCATGCCCAACTGCACGAACCGCCGGTACAGATCAGGATCGTAGCCCCGCTCGTCATCCATCATCGCCCGCACATGCGCCACCGGCGCCTGTTCGGTCAAAAACTCCCGCACAAGCCCGCGCAGCATGACCTGATCTTCCGTGAAATCAAAATCCATGTATCGGCCAACCTTTCTCACCGCAGAGGCGCAGAGGGCGCAGAGAGAAACGGCGAAGAAAGAAAAGTCCGCGTTTCCATCATCTTCGCCCCGTTCTTCTTTTTCCCCTCCGTGCTTCTCTGCGTTCTCTGCGGTTCAATCGTATTTCTAGTTGCCTGCTGCCGCTTTTTGGGCGAGAGCGATGCGGTCTTCGCGCACTTCCTTCGGCAGGCCGAGGACGCGCTCGCCGAGGATGTTCTTCTGGATTTCCGACGAACCGGCGTAGATCGTCCCGGCGCGCGACCAGAAGAAGGAATACGCCCAACTGCCCGCCTCGCCGAAGTCGGAATCGGCGTGCAGCGCGTACTCCTGTGGCTGCCCGCCGGTCTGCAATCCGTACGGGCCGAGGATGTCGAGGAAGAGTTCCTGCACATGCTTATCGAGTTCGGAGTAGTGCAGTTTGGAGATCGAGGCTTCGGGGCCGGGGCGCTGGCCCTTTTCGAGCCGGCTGAGCAAGCGGAGCGCGGAGTAGCGCAGCACCTCGATCTCAGCGTAGATTTCGCCGAGTTTCTGCCGAACATTCGCGTCCTCGATGGCCGGTTTGCCGTTGCGCTTGAGCGTTTTGCAGACCTCGATCATCCGGTCGTACATCTCCTGCAGGCGCACGACGCGGGAGAGGACGTTACCGCCGCGCTCGAAGGAGAGCGTCGTCTGCGCGATCCGCCAGCCGGCGTTCATCTCACCGATCAGGTTATCCGCATTGACGCGCACATTCGTGAAGAAGACCTCGCAGAACTCGCTGCTGCCGCTGATCTGCTTCAAGGGGCGTACTTCGACACCGGGTTGATGCATATCGAGCATCAGACAGGAGATACCCTGATGCTTCGGCGCGCTGCGGTCCGTGCGCGCGAGCAGAATACCCCAGTCCGCGATTACCGCGCCGCTCGTCCAGATCTTCTGCCCATTGATGACGAACTCGTCGCCGTCCACATCGGCGCGGCATTGCAGGCTGGCGAGATCGGACCCGGAGTTCGGCTCGGAGTACAACTGGCACCAGAGTTCCTCCGCCGTGAGGATTCTCGCGATGTGATCGCGCTTCTGATGCTCGGTGCCGTGATAGATGAGCGTCGGCGCGACGATGCCGATGCCGAGGCCGTTGAGCGAGGCCGGGGCATTCGCTCGTGCCAGTTCCTCACCGACGATCGCCTGTTCCATCGGGCGTGCTTCCTGCCCGCCGTACTCCTTCGGCCAACCCATGCCGAGATAGCCCGCCTCATAGAGCGTGCGGTGCCATGCCCGCCGCTCATCCAGCGTTTCGGGCCGCTTCTTCGGAATGTTCTCCTCCAGCCAGTGGCGGACCTGCTGCCGGAAGGCCTTATCCTCCGCCGTGTAGTTAAGATCCATGCGATACATCCTCCCTGTTCGTTGGTGCGCCGCTCGAACGCTCACACCCTGGTACGAACGATGCTGCGAATGCGACCGCTGGCCGCCGCATTCCTGCCCATGTACAAGACTACACGAGTACGCTACCTGCTTCTGTCTCATGCGTCAACAGCCGTGTTGAAAAACCGCCGCACGTTCTCTATCATTGCCCGCGTTTGTATCGCATGACTGCATCAACGCGTGAGAATCGCAAACAGAGGGGGCGGACGCGCCGCGCTCCCGGTGATTTGTCAGTCCGCAACAGTACGAGAGTACATTCTGAGGAGCGAAAGAGATGAAAATCTGCGTCTGTGTCAAGCATGTGCCGGACCCGAATCTGGCGATGCGCGTTGATCCGGGAACGCGGCGGTTGATCCGCGACAGCGCGAAATCCATCCTCGACCCCGCCGACGAATACGGCCTCGAAGCCGCGCTCCGCCTCGTCGAGCAGCACGGCGGTGAGACGGTCGCCGTGACGATGGGTCCCCCCGCCGCCGAGGATGCGCTGCGCCGCGCGATGGCGATGGGCGCGGACCGCTCGGTCCATATCAGCGACGACGCGCTCGCCGGTTCGGATGTGCTCGGCACGGCGCGGACGCTCGCCGCCGCCCTCGCCGCCGAATCTCCCGACCTCGTCATCTGTTCCACCGAGAGCACGGATGCCTACAGCGGCATGCTCCCCGGCGCGCTGGCCGCGCTGCTCGGCATGCCGCAGGTGACCTTCGCCCGCTCGGTGACGGTCGAGGGCACAACGATCACCGTCCAGCGCGACACCGAAACAGGCTACCAGACGATCCAGACGACTCTCCCTGCCCTGCTCACGGTGACGGCGAGCATCGCCGAACCGCGCTATCCCTCCTTTAAGGGGATGATGGCGGCGAAGAAGAAGACGGTGGACGCGCGCGATGTCGCCGCTCTCGGCCTCGATGCCGCGACGGTCGGCGAATCCGGGGCGCGCGAGCGCGTCCTCACCATCGCGCCCGTCAGCCAGGCGAAACAGACGCGCACGATCACCGACGACGGCAGCGGCGAGAGCGTCCCGGAAATCGTCGCCTTCCTCAAGCAGATTCAGGTGATTTAGACGAGTAGCCAGTAGCCAGAAAAAGAGAGATGGCGCGTAGCGCCTTCCGTTGTCAACTGACTACCGACTACTGACTACTGGCTACTAAGGGAGCAAATAATGGTAGACCGAAGGATTTGGGTTTGGACGGATGTTGTGGAGGGCGCGCCGCACCGGTTGTCGCTCGAATTGCTCGTCCCGGCGCGGAAACTGGGGACGGCGGAGGCGGTTGTGCTCCATCCAGGGGGCGGGGATGCCGTAGCGGCGCTCGGTGCGCACGGTGCGGCGGTCGTCCATCTCGGTGACGACGCGGCGTATGGCGAGTATCTCGCGGAGCCACAGGCGGCGACATTGGCCGCACTCATCGCGCAGGAATCGCCCGATCTCATTTTGTTTCCCAGCACCTTCACGGCGCGCGATGTGGCGGCGCGGCTGGTCGGGCAGGTGGGCGCGGGCGTGATCGCCAACGCGGTGGATGTCGCGTACGACGGCGACCAACTGACCGTCACCGTTCCCTACGGCGCCGAAACAATCGGCACGCTGACGATTGACGGCCCCGGCCCACATCTGATCCAGTTTCGCCCGAAGGCATTCGCGGTAGAGGAAGTCGGTGGCGAGGCGGACGTGCGACCGGTCACTATTCCGGTAGACCCGGCGACGTGCCGCGTGAAGGTGCTCGAAACGGTCACGCAGGCGTCCGAGGGGCCGAACCTCGAAGAGGCGGGCGTCATCGTCTCGGGCGGGCGTGGCATGGGTAAAGCGGAGAACTTCGCCCTGCTCGACGCGCTCGCCGCCAAACTTGGCGGAGCGGTCGGCGCGAGCCGCGCGGTCGTGGATGCCGGATGGGTGCCATATTCATATCAGGTCGGGCAGACGGGCAAAACGGTCAAGCCAACGCTCTACGTCGCCTGCGGTATCTCCGGTGCGATCCAGCATATCGCCGGGATGGGTGGCAGCAAGTTCATCATCGCCATCAACAACGATCCCGACGCACCGATCTTCGAACTCGCCGATCTCGGCATCGTTGGCGACGCGCTGATGATCGTGCCAAAACTGACCGAATCAATCGGGTAAGGGACCCTCACCCCCTGCCCCTCTCCATCGCAATGGAGAGGGGAGCCGAAAGCGATGCGTAGGGGCGGTTCGTGAACCGCCCTGCCCGGAGC
>JAICJW010000419.1 GCA_025928215.1 Chloroflexia bacterium
CAACGGAGGGCATCGTGTAGGCGCGCGCTGAGGTGCGTAAGTGCACATCCGGTTCTTCCTGCAACACCTCCGCCTTGCCGCCCAGCACGAGGACGAGCGCGCGGCGCGCGTTGCAGATATGTAAAGGCTCGTAATTCTGGTTGAGTACGAGGACTGCCATGTCCATGAGCGGCGATGCTCCTTATGGGTCGTACCGATGCGCCATGCTGCACCTGGGTCGCACTCCCGCCGCAGTTGTTGTATCGCGTACAGTGTACCGTCACGAATGCGGAGTTGACAAGGGGGTTTTGTGCGTATCTGGATGCGGAAACGGGGATGCAATCATCCATTGCTACCCCCTATACGTACATAAGAGTCGTGGCCTTCGCTCTGAGCTGATCACGCTTGATGGACATAGACGATTTGCCTTGTCGGACGTAAACTATCGGGAGTGGCTGCCCGCGACCGGGCGGTCC
This sequence comes from Chloroflexia bacterium, assembly GCA_025928215.1. Lineage (GTDB taxonomy): Bacteria > Chloroflexota > Chloroflexia > Thermomicrobiales > JALYUS01 > JALYUS01. The sequence goes on from JAICJW010000419.1 coordinate 456, forward strand.
ATGTGGGATGCGGTAACGTGAGGATTATGCGTGGGCAATTTATCATGGCTTCTGATCGTCCCGATTCTGGCGGTGCTGGTCACGGTGCATGAGTTCGGACATTTTCTGGCGGCACGATTTTTCGGCGTCGAGGTGGAGGAGTTCGGCATCGGCCTCCCGCCCCGGATCATCGGGCGGCGATGGAAAGGAACCCTCTGGTCGCTGAACGCGATCCCGCTCGGCGGCTTCGCACGTATGAAGGACGAGAACACGAGCGGTGATGCGGCGGACTCATTCCAGACCAAGCCTGCCTATGCGCGCGCGATTATCCTCATCGCCGGGATCGTCTTCAACTTCATCTTTGCCGCGCTCCTCTTCGCGATCATCTTCGCCGTGCATGGCGTGCCGAGCGACAAAGAAATTGTCTCGATCGGCGACGTCGTCGCGGGGACCCCAGCGCAGGCGGCAGGCTGGCAGGCCGGCGATCAGTTCCTCCGCATCGGCGGGCGAGACATTACGACGCAGCAAGAGCTCTCCGACGCGATCAAGGCCGCCGCCGGAACGCCCGTGCCGGTCGAGTTGCTCCGCCACGGGCAAACGATCACGACGACGGTCACGCCGCGCCTCCCCGACCAGGTTCCCAGTGGACAGGGGTCTACGGGTATCACCGTCTCGGCGCAAGCCGTCGCCGTGCGTGAGCCGGTCTGGCGGGCGATCCCCGATGGTATCCGTGAGACGGGGCGCGGCATCGCCGATATTTACACTGGTCTCGTCCGCCTCGTCCGCGGGCAGCAACCGGGCGGCGTGAACAATATCACCGGCCCGATTGGCATCGCACAGGTCGTAGGCGAAGTCGTCCAGCAGGCAACAATTCCCGTCTGGGTCGTCATTTTCAACCTCACCGCCTTCATCTCGATCAATCTCGGCATCCTGAATCTGCTGCCGATCCCCGCACTCGACGGCGGGCGGTTGCTCTTCGTCGTCATCGAATGGGTGCGGCGGGGCAAGCGAGTGCCACCGGAGCGCGAGGGGATGGTCCATCTGATCGGGATGGCGGTTCTCCTGACGATCTTCGTCCTCGTCGCCTTCGTGGATATTCAGCGCATTCTCGACGGTCGTTCGATTCTCCCGCGGTAAGCCGCGCCACCAAGGAGACATATTGTGCTCGAAACTGTCGTTCCCCTCTCCAATCGCCGCTTTAGCCGCCCGATCTTCCTCAACGATCGCAAGGGTAATACCGTCCAGATCGGTGGCGGCGCGCCCGTCGTCGTTCAGTCCATGTGCTCGACCGACACGAGCGACAAGGAGACAACGATCAAGCAGATTTACGACCTCGCGACGAATGGGTGCGAGGTCGTCCGTGTCGCCGTGCCGGACAAGGAAGCGGCGGCGGTAATGCCCGAAATCGTCGCCCGCTCGCCCGTGCCGATCGTCGCGGATATCCACTTCCACTATCAGATGGCGATTGCCGCTCTCAATGCGGGCGTCGCGAAACTGCGCCTCAATCCCGGCAACATCCGCAAGCGGTCGCAGGTGGAAGAGGTCGTTCGGCTCGCGCAGGCGAAGGGCGTGCCGATCCGCATCGGCGTCAATCACGGCTCCCTGCCGCCCGTGCAGCCGGGCCAGGAGACGATGAGCGATCCAGAAAGGATGGTGGATGTCGCCTTCGGGCATATCCGCATCCTCGAAGAACTCGATTTCCGGGACATCTGCATCTCGCTCAAGGCGTTCGACGTGCCGACGATGGTCGCCGCCTACCGGCTGATGGCGGAGCGGTGCGACTATCCGCTCCATCTCGGCGTGACGGAAGCGGGTACGGCGCGGGCCGGTTCGATCCGCTCGGCGGTCGGTATGGGCATTCTGCTGCACGAAGGTATCGGCGACACGATCCGCGTCTCGCTCGCGGATAACCCCGTCGAGGAAGTCTACACCGCGTACGAAATCCTCAAGAGCCTCGATCTGCGGCAAAAGGGGACGACGCTCGTCGCCTGCCCGTCGTGCGGGCGCGTGGAGATTGACGTCCTCAAACTGGCGGCCTCGGTGGATGAGTACATCAAGAACATTCAGACGCCGATCAAGGTGGCGGTGATGGGCTGCGTCGTCAATGGCCCCGGCGAGGCGCGGGATGCCGATGTTGGCGTCGCCGGTGGACGCGACAAGGGTGTCATTTTCCGGCATGGCGAGATCGTCCGCACGGTCGCCGAGCCGGACCTCTTCCGCGCCATCTGCGAGGAGATTGACACCGTCGTCCGCGAGCGCGAGGCTGAAAGCGGCGCCGAACTTGTTCCAGCGGACTGATTCCCTGGTGGAGCAGGCTTCAGCCGGCCGCATTGAGGTTCGGCCGGCTGAAGCCCGCCACCAGTTCTTTGCAGAAAGGGCGGCATGAGCATCACGCGGCCATTCCTGCGCGATTTGCCATCCGAATGGGCTGGGGCGCGAATTGTTGTGCGGCGGTGGCGCGATGACGACGCGCCATTGCTCTTCGACGCGATCATGGAATCGCAGGCACATCTGCGCCGTTGGTTGCCGTGGGCAGGCACGTACCAGATCGTTGACGACGCGATCGAGTATGTCCGCCGCCAGTCCGGCCACTGGTCGCTGCGTGAAGAAGTCGGCGTGGGTATTTTCGCGCGTGACGACGGACGCTTGCTCGGTGGCAGCGGTTTCCACGTGCATAATTACGATCTGCCCTCCTTCGAGATCGGCTACTGGCTCCGCCACTCTGCTGAAGGACACGGCTATATGAGCGAGGCAATCCGCTTGCTGACAGCATTCCTTTTCGACACCTTCGGCGCGCAACGCGTCATGATCCGCTGCGATGCGGCCAACCGGCGCAGTGGGGCGGTCGCGGAGCGATTGGGCTTTTCCCTCGAAGGAACGCGACGCCACGATTCACTGAGGGCCGACGGCACGATCCGGGATACCCTCGTCTATGCCATGATCCCCGACGACTATGCGCGGGCGCGGCAGGCGTGGGAGTAGCCGTGGCAACACTCGCGGTCTCGACGATGTGGGGGGCGCAGGGGCGGTACGCCGATCTCGGCGAGATGGTGGACGGCGTCCATGCGGCGGGCGGCGGGCGGATTGAGATCAACTACATGCCGACCCGCGCGCAGTTGGAGCAATTGCTTACCCGCCCCGACCTCGTTGTCTCAAGCGTCCACAACATCTGCCCGCGCCCGACCGATCCACGCGGCGCACGCATCCCTGATCCCTCACTAGTCGCGACCGACGACGCGGAGCGGCGACATGCCGTTGCCCTCACGATGGCGACGATGGACCTCG
>JAICJW010000440.1 GCA_025928215.1 Chloroflexia bacterium
ACCGGCGCTCCTGCGTGGCCGCGAGCAGAGCGAGGGCCACGCGACCGCCTACGTCTGCGAGCGGTACGTCTGCAAATTGCCCGTCACCACGCCGGACGCATTGGCGGAGCAATTGGGCGACGGTTGAGCCTCACCTCTCGGTCCCTCTCCATGCTTTCAGGTCTCAGTCCCTCGTTCTCTGGAAGACCTGCACATGCGGATCAAACGACACTTCCTCATCGAGCGGAAAGATCGGGCGGGCGCATTTGGTGTGACCGAGGGAGGGCAAATTGGCGCTCGTCGAGCCGGGTGCATCCACATTAATGATTCGCGCGCACCAGTCGGCGTACATATGCGGCTTGCAATGCGGCGATTTGACGACGACGCAATCGAACTGCTTTGGATCCTGCCCATGCGCGAAGTACAACGAGCGGTCGTGCAGGTTGACCGGGCGGCTGCCGAGGACGAGGGTGTAGTTGCCGGCTTCCACGACCGCCGTTGGGCCGGCGTACGCCTCCATGCCGTTGAACTCCGCGATGAACCGTCCATCGGAGAGGAGATGGACATTTCCCTCGATCATCAGCGGCGGGAATCGCTCCGGGTCGAACGCGCCGCCGACTTCGGTGCGTACCGGGTTGCCGACCCCTGCCGCGAAGGCGGCTGCGGCAGCGCGCGGATCAATAATCGGGACGAGCGTTTTCCCCCGATAGTCCGCCTCCATCAGCGCGCGGAGGATGGCGTTGCTGTCGCCGGATGCGCCGGAACTGGTCGCGTCCGCCGCATCCATCATCACGACGGTGCCGGCCGTCTCCCGCGCGATCTGGGCAGCCTCGGCGAGCGGCGTCAGGTCTTCGCGCAGCACGTCGCGCGCCGCCCAGAAATCTGTCGCGAGCGCCAACGCCTCGCGCGCCGAGCGTTCGGGGTCGTCGGTGACGACGATGCTGTTCGACCGCAGATCGGGGACATCGGTGAACGGGTTGCCGATGAACATTCCGGCGGAAAGGCCGCCGGGACTGGCCTCAATTGCCTGACAGCGGCGGACGAATGTGCCGAAAATGCCCGTCTCGGTGATCAGTTCCTTACCGCGTACGAGGGCGGGAATCCTGACGACCGCTGTCACGGGCCGCACGCCCTCATCGAGGATGCGGAGGAGGAGCCGCGCTGCCCGCGCGCCCGTCTCGTACATATCCACATGGGGGTAGGTATGATAGACCGTTAGCGCGTCCGTATGCTCCAGGATACGGTCGGTGAGGATGCCATGCAGATCGAGCGAGACGACAATGGGGATGCGCTCGCCGAGGATTGCGCGTGTCTCCGCGAGCAGGTAGCCTTCCGGATCGCCCTCGCCTTCGGCGGCCATCGCGCCGTGGAGCGAGAAATAGACTGCATCCACGGGCGGCGCGTTCCGTACCGCGTCGAGAAAATCCCCGGCGACGCGCTGCCAGTCCGCCGCCGCGAGCGTCCCACCCGATGTGATCGCCCGCGCGCCGAAGGCGGGGACCAGTTCGATCTCGTCGCGCGTGGCGAAGACGCCGAGTGCGCCGCCCATCTCGCTCTGTGCGCCCTGATGCACCGCGAGCAGTTCGTCGCCCCGTGAGAACGTAAAATCGTCGTAATGACTCGGCGCGGGATTGAACGACGAGACCTCCTGCTTGCATTCCCCGAGCAAAATCCGCGTCATCGCACTCTTCTCCTTCCGTCTCTCTTCCCGCTGGGCGGGGCCGCATGCCTTTTATCCAACAGCCTGTCTGTCGCGTGGGCAATCGCGACGACGTTATTGGGCAGGAACTGATCGAGGAAATAGCGCAGCGCGTGCGCGCGGTCGGCGCCGCCTTCGTCAGTCAGCAGGAGCTGCTCGCCGTAGGCCGCGATATCCTCAACGATTCGCTCGTAGCGATAATACGCCAGCGCCATCACGTCAACTTCCGCCTGACCGTAGCCCTGATAGAACCACCCTTCTTCCTGTCTGTCGTGCCAGACGCCAAAGATGCCACTGCCAACGAACATCAGGTCGCGCTCCCTGGGTGCGAAGACGAGGGTGTCCCAATCAACGATAAAGAGCGCGCCGTCCGTGCCGATCAGGACATTGCCCCCGTGGATGTCGGCGTGGCACAGAACCTGGTCGAGCGATCGGGCGCGCAGCGCGTCACCAAGTGTTTCGGCACGCCCGACGATTTGGGCGATCTCGTCGCGATTGGCGTGCAGGAAGGCCGCCAACTGTGCCGCGACGGGATCAGAAAAGGTGCTGCTCTCCACACGCGCTTGAAACATACGGACGAGATCGCGCCAATAGGGCGAGTACCGCTCGTGCGGGATCGCCGCGCTGAGCGATGGCGGCACGACCGCCATATGCATCATCTTGAGGGCACCCCCAAGCGCGATCCATTGCTGCCGCGACAATGATGTAGCGAAACCATTGACGCCCTCAATAAAGGGGAAGAGCATCACCGCGAAGGCATCCATGGGTGTCCAGAGTTGCCCGCCGCGTGTCGCGATGGGTGGGATGATCGGCGCGATGCCCTGGTTGTGCAGGAAGTGGGGGATGGCGACGCTCGCCACATCGAAGGGGCCGCTGTGCACCTTCAGGAAGTACGGCGTCGCATCGTCGGCGACCACCCGATAGACGGCGGTGTGCACATCGTTGCCGACCGGCAGGAAGGTGATCGCGGTGGGGTGCAGAGCGTACTGCTCCCGCAGACAGGCGCGCAGATCTGCGTCTCGCACATCCGGCTTTTCAAGCATATGTCTGACGGCTCCTCTACTGAACTTCAGGGCCTGATGCCATCCTGATACCCGTCAATCCGCGACCGCTTCTTTGAGCGACATATCGCTGCGATGCACGGCGAACATACCCGCCGCACAGACGATGAAGCCGACGCCGAGCGCGCCCGCAGCGACGGTGAAGACGCTCGCGATGCCCCACCGACCGGCGATCAAGCCGAGCAGGATCGGCGCGGCCGTTCCGCCGAGGTTGGAGGCGGTCGAGTAGACGCCGACCGCCGCGCCGCGCGTCTCCCGCGTCGTGCGTTCCGCGATATAGGTCTGCCCGGCGACGAGGTACGCGCCGAACGCCAACCCCTCCGCCGCAAGCAGCACGGTAAGGAGAACGCGCTGGCCCGTCCGGGCGATGCTGAACATGACGATCACTTCGAGGAACAGCGCGATCAGGAGGATCGGCTTGCCGCCGACACGGCGCGCAAGCATGCTGTTCGGGAAGCGGCTGGCGGCGGAGACGAGCGCGCGGATCGCGAACATCGTGCCGATGGTGCCCTCGGTGATCATCACATGATCGCCATAGATCGGGAAGAAGGTCGAGATCGCGCCGGAGAAGGCGACGCCCATCAGCATGTTGCCGAAACTGACAACGAGGATGTCCCGCTGACGGAGGATGTGCCGCATGCCACCGAAGAGTGACCCGGCACGCGGTGCGGTTTGGCGATGTTCACCCGGCTCGCGCAGGAAGCGCCCGGCGACCAGGCCACCCGCGAGCGCGATCAGGCTCC
>JAICJW010000420.1 GCA_025928215.1 Chloroflexia bacterium
TCTGAATCGGGGCTGGCTTTCATCGAAGGATGTCCGCGCGCCGGAGCGGTTCCACGTGCGCGGCGACGACAATCACAGCATTGATTGCTGGCTCCTGACGCCGCCCGGCTTCACCGAGGGCGAACGCTATCCGCTCGTGCTGGAGATTCACGGCGGGCCGCAGGCGCAGTACGGCAACGCCTTCTTCCACGAGATGCAGGTTTGGGCGGCGGCGGGCTATCTCGTCCTCTTCACGAATCCACATGGCAGCATCGGCTACGGCGAGCAATTCACCGAAGAATTGCGCCGCCACTACGGCGAAAAGGATATGCCCGATCTGATGGCGGCGCTCGATGCGGTGATCGCGCGCGGCATCGTGGACGAAACGCGCATCGGCGCAACGGGCGGCTCATACGGCGGCTTCATGGTCAACTGGCTGATCGGTCAGACCGACCGCTTCGCGGCGGGGATCACCCAGCGCTGCATCTCGAACTGGGTGAGCGACTACGGCACGAGCGACCTGAGCGTAATCAGTTGCGTCGAGGAGTTCGGCGGGCCGCCGTGGGAGGCGATGGAGACCTATCTGCGCCTCTCGCCCCTCACCTACGTCGGCAACATGAAAACGCCCCTCCACATCGAGCAGCAGGAACAGGATTACCGCTGCGCGATGGAGCAGGGCGAGCAGACGTTCATGGCGCTCAAAGCGCGCGAGGTGCCCGTCGAGTTCGTCCGCTACCCGAACGAGAGCCACGGCATGTCCCGAGGCGGCCATCCCCACCACCGCGTTACACGCCTCATCCGCCACCTCGCCTGGTTTACGAAATACCTGAAACCTTGAACCGCGAAGGCGCGAAGGACGCAGAGGGGAGAAGGGCGGAACGAAACCCTCAGTCTCCGTCTCTATCTCCTTTGCGCGCGCTGTGCGCTCTGCGCTAACTCTTTCCGCCCGCGAGGCTATGGGCGGTTTGGAAGCGAGCGACGGCGGCGCGATCTATCGTGACGCCGAGGCCGGGGTCGGTGGGGACGGCAACGGAGCCTGCCGCATAGACAGGCGGATTGAGGACAATCTGGTCGCGGAGCGGGTTCGGCGTGTTGTCCCACTCGACAAGGAGCGGGTCCACGTCTGTATAGGCCGATTTTGTCGGCATCCAGCCGAGGAAGTGCATCGCGGTCGCCTGCGCGATGCCCGTACCCCAGACGTGCGCCCAGCAGCGGACATTCCATGTACGGGCGAGATCGGCAATCGCCCGCCCCTCCGTGAGGCCGCCGCAGAGGCAAAGATCGGGCTGCAAAATGTCTACCGCGCGCCGTTCGAGCAGATCGCGGAAGCCGAAGCGGGTATACGCCAACTCGCCCCCTGCGACCGGGATCGGCTGCCGCGCGCGCACCTCGCAATACCCGGCGATGTCCTCCGGCGACACCGGCTCCTCGAACCAGGCGATGTCATACGGCGCGATCCGTCGCCCTAGCTCGATTGCCTGCACCGGCTTATATGCATGGTTCGCGTCCACGGCGAGCGTAATATCCGGGCCAATCGCCTCGCGAACGGCGCGCACCGCCGCCACATCGAGCGGGATGCCGAAGCCGACCTTCATCTTGACGACGCGAAATCCCCGCTCCACATAGCCGACGGCCTCAGCGGGGAGCGCCGCAATCCAATCATCGCCGGGCTGGCGATAGAGGCCGGTCGCGTATGCCCGCACATGCGCCCGCGCCAGGCCGCCGAGCAAGCGATGCACCGGCTGGCCGCACGCCTTGCCGACGATGTCCCAGAGAGCACTATCGAGCGCGCTGAGCGCCCCGACGACGAAGCCACGCTGCCCGGCGTCTATCGTCGCGTTGTACGCCGCCTGCCAGAGGACGTCGCGATCCCACGGGTCCGCGCCGAGGAAGTGCGGCGCGAGCAATTCAGCGACGATCGCCGTGTAGATGACGGGTGGCGCCTGACAGTAGATCTCGCCCCACCCCTCCATGTCATCGTCCGTCTCGACGCGGACGAGCACCGCCCGCCGCCGCGTCACCCACGCCTGCGACCAGCCAAACGGCGTCGGGAGGGGCGCTTCCAGCCCGAAGGTCTCAATCCTGGTGATCTTCACGCACAGCCCTCCCAGAGCGACAAAACAAAAAGGAAAGCAAGTGCGGGGAATCCTACACCGACCGGGATTCTCCGCGCTACGAGTGTGCTTGATATCCGGACAAACACGAGCGCCATCATGAGACCCCGTGGCGGCGGACTTGCGCCTGTTATATCCGCGGCTATGATCCGCAAGATGCCGGGGAGATGGGTTCCCGGTCGTCATGTTGCATCAGGAGGAGACCACTCGTGCCACTGCTCACCGCACTCGAATCGCTCGTCGGCCGTCAGGTACGTCGCGTGCTCGACCCGCTACGCCATCGTCTCCATCGGCATCACGGACCCCGGTATCAGGGGAAGGCCGGCGAAACGCCGCTACGGAAACCGGACACATGGTGGGCGGACGATCCCCGGTGGTATTCCGCCGACACCCCCCCACGACGGCAGAACCACGTCACGCCGCTCATTGACGGCGAAACCTTCTTCGCGGCGCTGCAGGAGGCACTTGCGCAAGCGCGCGCTTACGTCTACATCGTCGGTTGGTCCCTCACCCCGCGCATCCCCCTCACCCGCCATCACCCCGGCGCGCTCATCGAGACACAGTTACTCGATCTTCTCAGCGACGCGGCAGAGCGCGTCCCCGTGCGCATCCTGTTGTGGAATGGCGCGCCAGCGCTTCTGCAACCAACGACGCGGATGGTGAAGGAAGCCCGGCAGACGCTTTTGCGAGAGATGCGCGGCGATGTACGGTGTGAACTCGATGCGAGCGCCCGGATCAGCCATTGCCACCATCAGAAGGCGATTGTCGTTGACGGGCAGATCGCCTTTGTCGGTGGAATGGACCTGACGACCTTTCAGGGGGATCGCTGGGACCAGATGGGGCACCCGCTGCGTTCCGGGCCAAACTGGCATGATATGCAGGTGCGGATCGAAGGCGAGGCGGTCGCCGATGTCGAGCGCAATTTCCGCCAGCGCTGGGCGGCGACGACGGGTGACGAGCAGCTTCCGCATCGCGACCCGGTATGCGAACCGGCCTGGCAGACAGCGGTGCAGATCGTGCGGACCATCCCCGAAAAGACCTATTCTTTCGCGCCGCAGGGAGAGTTCGGCATCTTCCACGCCTATATCCACGCGATCCAGCAGGCACGCCGCTTCATCTACCTGGAGAATCAGTATCTCTGGGCCGACGAGATTATGGAGGCGCTGATTGCGGTGATGAACCGCGAGCAACGCGATCCGCCCCGCATCGTGATCGTCCTACCGGCACGCGCCTACAGCGGCGCGTGGGATAATGATAAGCACGTCGAGAAACTCCGCGAGGTGGATAATGGGCGCGGCATCCTCTCGGTCTATTGCCCGTACACCTCCGGCCCGAGCAGCGGCGTGCATGCCTTCATGTACCGGCCAATCTATGTCCACGCGAAGGTCGCGATCATTGACGATCAATGGCTCACCATCGGTTCGGCAAATCTGAACGATCGCGGCTTCTTCACGGACAGCGAGATCAACGCGGTGATCGCCGACGCCGACACCGCGCGGAATCTGCGGATAGACCTCTGGGCGGAGCACCTCGCCCTTCCCCGCGCGGAGGTGGAGCGCGCGGACCCGAGTACCCTCCTTGACCACGCATGGGTTGACCGGGCGGCGGAGAA
>JAICJW010000219.1 GCA_025928215.1 Chloroflexia bacterium
GGCTACGCGGTGGATGTGGCGCGCTATCCTTTCCTGACGCCGGAATTGCTGCACGGGCTGGATCGGATCACGGGTTATCCGCGGCTCACCGCCGGGTTCGAATCCTCCGTGCCGGGGCTGCACTTCCTCGGCGCGCCGGCGGCGGAAAGTTTCGGCCCGCTGATGCGCTTCGTCGCGGGCACCGGCTACGCCGCGCGCGGTCTCACACGGGCGGTGACGGTCGGCGTTCGACGTTCGCGGTTCGGCGTTCGGCATGCGGGAAGCGCCGGCCCCGTTCTTCGAACGGCGAACGCCGAACCACGAACCCCATGACCGGCTATCGGGGCAAGCGCGCGCTCGATCTCGCCATTGCCGTGCCCGCGCTGATCGTGCTGTCGCCGGTGATGGCGGTCGTCGCGGCGCTCGTCGCATGGCGAATGGGTCGCCCGGCGCTCTTCCGCCAGGTCCGGCCGGGGCTTGGCGAGCGACCATTCGCGGTCGCCAAGTTCCGCACGATGAAGGAGGCATACGACGCGGCGGGACGGCCGCTCCCGGATCGCGAGCGGCTGACCGCGCTGGGCCGTTTCCTCCGCGCCAGTAGCCTCGACGAGTTGCCGGAGCTGTTCAATGTCATCACGGGGGAGATGAGCCTTGTCGGCCCGCGCCCGCTGGTGACGAAGTACCTGCCGTACTACACCGAGCGGGAGCGGACGCGCTGCGCCGTGCGCCCCGGCATCACCGGCTGGGCGCAAGTCAATGGGCGCAACGACCTGCCGTGGGATCAGCGGCTGGCGTGCGATGTCTGGTACGTCGCGCACTGCTCGCTCGCGCTCGATCTGAAAATCCTCGGTATGACGATCGGGAAGGTGCTGCGCCGCGCGAATGTTCAGGTAGACACGGCGATCAACGAGCCTGATTTGAGCGTCGAGCGCCACGACCGCCGCGCGTCAGCGGCATGAACCGGGGAGTAGCGTGTGAATGTGCTGTTGACGTGCGCGGGGCGGCGCAACTATCTGATTCAGTTCTTCCGCGACGCGCTCGGCCCGGATGGTGCGGTATTCGCGGCGGACGCCGCAGCGCATGCGCCCGCGCTGCGGGAAGCGGATGCGGCCTTCGTTCTGCTCCGCCTGGACGACCCGGCATATCTCGATCAACTCCTCGCGGTCTGCCGGGAGCGGCGCATTGATCTCCTGATCTCGCTCAACGATTACGAGCTGCCATTGCTCGCGCGGCACCGGGACTGCTTCCGGGCAATCGGTACGCTCCCCGTTATTTCCTCGCCCGCCGTTGTCGAGACGTGCTACGACAAGTGGCAATCCTTCCGTTTCCTCGAAGCGCACGGCATCCCGACCGCGCGCACCTATCGCTCGCTCGACGCCGCGCGGGAGGCGCTCGCTACCGGCGCAATCGCCTTCCCGCTCGCCGTGAAACCGCGCTGGGGCAGCGGTTCGTGCGGCATCGAGCGGGCGCACGATGCCGGAGAACTCGCGCTCGTCTACGCGCTGGCGACGCGGCGGCAGGCGCGCTCCTCGTCTGCTGAGCAGTGCGCCGAACCGTCCATCCTCATTCAGGAATGGCTCGACGGCGAGGAATACGGCCTCGATGTCGTCAACGATCTGGAAGGGCGATATGCGGCCACACTCGCCAAACGCAAATTGGTGATGCGCGCCGGTGAGACGGATCGCGCGATCACCGTGCGGCATGAGGGATTGGAACGGCTGGGCGCGACGCTCGGCGGCGCGCTCGGCCATATCGGCAATCTCGATTGCGATGTCTTCGTTTCGGGCGAGCGGTGCGCGGTGCTGGAGATGAATCCGCGCTTCGGCGGTGGATACCCCTTCGCGCACAGCGCGGGCGCGAACCTCCCGGCGGCGCTGGTCGCCTGGGCGCGCGGCGAGACGCCCGATCCCGCCTGGCTGACCGTCACGCCGAATATCGCCGCCGCGAAATGCGACCGGATGGTTGTAGCGAGTTCGGAGTTCGCGGTTCGCGGTGCGAAGTAGGGAGCGGAGGTTCTCCGAACGCCGAACCGCAAACCTCTCAGAGCAGCCCCATGCCGCGCTTGGCGTCGGTGAGGGTCTTGTCGGCGACGGGGCGGACACGGTCCGCGCCCTCTTTGAGGATGCGCTCGACGTAGCCCGATTCGGCGGTGATTTCGGCGTACCGCTTCTGCAACGGCTCCAATTCCGCGATGATCACGTCCGCCAGCGCCCGCTTGAACGCGCCATATCCCTGCCCCGTGAAACGCGCCTCAATCGTCTCGCGCGATTCATTGGTGAAGGCCTGGTAGATCGAGAGCAGATTGAAGATGCCGGGGCGGCTCTCGTCGAAGACGATCGTGCCGACACTATCCGTCGTCGCTCGCTTCACCTTGTCCCAGATCATATCCGGCGTGTCGGTGAGGAAGATCGCGTGATAGCGGCCCGTCGCGCTCTTGCTCATCTTCTTCGCCGGTTCGTCGAGGCCCATCACGCGCGCCGCCGCCTCACCGATCCACGGTTCGGGCACGGTGAACGTCTCGCCATAGAGCCGGTTGAACCGCTCGGCGATGTCGCGCGTCAGCTCGACGTGCTGCTTCTGGTCGTCGCCCACCGGGACGCCGTTCGCATGGTAGAGGAGGATGTCCGCCGCCATCAGCATCGGATAGGCGAGGAGACCGACCGATGAACGCTCGCGCTGATCGCCCGCCTTGTCCTTATACTGCGTCATCCGCTCCGCCCAGCCGAGCGGCGTCACGCAGTTGAAGAGCCACGCACATTCGGCGTGCGCCGTCACATGGCTTTGCACGAAGAGCGCGCACCGCGATGGGTCCAGCCCGGCGGCGAGAAAGACGGCGGCAAGTTCGTACGTCGCGGCCCGCAACGCGCCCGGGTCCTGGGGGAAGGTGATCGCGTGCAAGTCCACGATGCAGTAGATATTGTCCCACTGATCCTGATTCTCGACCCAGCGCCGGATCGCGCCGAGATAGTTGCCGATGTGCAACTGCCCGCTCGGCTGAATGCCGCTGAAGACGCGTGGTTTGACAATAGTGCCCGTGATCGGTTTCATCGCCTGCTCTGTTGCGGTCATTCTTGCCTACTCCCTGCCCCCCTCCCGAAACGGGAAGGGGAACCTGTTCAAACATCCTGCCTTGCCATCAAACATCGAACCCTCCTGATTGCTCCCCCTTCCCGACACGGGAAGGGAGGCAGAGGGTTAGGTCGTCACCAGTTCCCGCGCGGCAAATCCCTGGGTGAGCGCGACGAAGGTCTCCATCGCCATCCGCGCGCGGCCCGTATCAATGCTCTCTGCCGCCTGCATGATACCCGATGCGATATCCGGCGCGGCATCGGCGGCGACGAGGGCGGCGGCGGCATTGAGAAGGACGACGTCGCGCGTCGGCCCCGGCTCGCCCGCCAGCACCCGCCGCGTGATGACGACATTCTCCGCGACGCTGCCGCCGCGCACCGCCATGGGCGCCGCGCGGGCGAAGCCGAACTGCTCCGGCGTGATCTCGTACGTCGCGACATCGCGATCGACATGCACTTCATGGATCGTCGTCGGGCCGGATATGCTGATCTCGTCCAACCCCTCCTGCCCATGCACGACCAATGCATGCTCGACGCCGAGGAGGGCGAAGACGCGCGCCAACTTCGCCGCCAGCGCCGCGTCGCCGACACCCATCAGTTCGTAGGGCGCGCGGGCCGGATTGGTCAGCGGGCCGAGCAGGTTGAAGACAGTGCGGATGCCGATGTCGCGCCGCACCGGCCCGGCATGCTTCATTGCCGGGTGGAATGCCTGCGCGAACATGAAGCCGAACCCGGCCTCCCGCACGCATTGGGAAACCTGCTCCGGTGTCTGCTCAATGACGACGCCCAGCCCTTCCAGCACATCCGCGCTGCCGCAGCGGGAGGTCATCGCTCGGTTGCCGTGCTTCGCCACCGCGACGCCCGCCCCCGCCACGACGAACGCCGCGGTCGTGCTGATATTGAAGGTGCCGCTGCCGTCGCCACCCGTGCCGACAACATCCACGACGGGTATTCCCTCATCGAGCGTCACGCGGCGGGCATGACGGCGCATTGTCTCGGCAAACCCGGCGATCTCGCCCTCTGTCTCGCCCCGGATGCGCAGCGCGGTGAGGAACGCGCCGATCTGCGCGGGCGTCGCCTCCCCCGCCATGATCTGATCCATCACATGCGCCGCCTCGGGCCGTGTGAGGATTTGCCCCTCCACCACCCGCGCAATCGCGTCGCGGATTCCCGGTTCTGGTGCGTTACTGCTCATTGGCCTAACCCCCTGCCCCTTCCCCACGGTGGAAGGGGTGACTCAACTGCGGCATTGTGCTGTATCCCCGCTGGGGTCTCAATATGCATGTGCCAACACCTCCGCGCCATCAGCCACACCATTGAACGTATGTCCGGCTCCCCTTTCCCGTTTCGGGAAGGGGGTTAGGGGGTTAGGAAGATCGAGGAAATTTCCCAGCAGTTGATGCCCATGCTCGGTGAGGATGCTCTCCGGGTGGAACTGGACGCCTTCGAGGCCGGGGATTTCCCGATGGCGGACGCCCATCACCAGTCCGTCCGCCGTCTCCGCTGTCACTTCCAGTACGTCGGGCAGCGTCTCGCGCGCGACGACGAGCGAGTGGTAGCGGATCGCTGTGAAGGGCGACGGCAGCCCCCGGAAGATGCCCTGCCCCGTGTGATGCACCGCGCTCACCTTCCCGTGCATCAGGTGCGGCGCGCGGACGACGTCGCCGCCATACGCCGCGCCAATCGCCTGATGCCCCAGGCAGACGCCGAGGATCGGCACATGCCCCGCCAGCGCATGGATGAGCGGCACGCAGATGCCCGCCTCCTTCGGTGTGCAGGGGCCGGGCGACAGCACAACCCGCTCCGGCGCCATCGCGACGATCTCCGCCACCGTCGCCGCGTCATTGCGTACGACGCGCACATCCGCGCCGAGTTCGCAGAGATACTGGTACAGGTTGTACGTAAACGAGTCTTTTTTATCAATCTGGGAAATCACACGCTCACTCCGTTCGCTCAGTAGTCAGTTGTCGGTTGTCCGTAGCCATAACGACATCGCTCCCTCTGACTACCGACTACTGACTACTGACTACTCGTCCTCTTCCATCGCCTCGGCCATCTCGATCGCCCGCAGGAGCGCGCCCATTTTGTGATGACACTCGTGGTACTCCGCTTCGGGGCTGCTGTCCGCGACGACGCCGCCGCCTGCCTGCGGATAGGCGACGCCATCCTTGACGGGCATCGTGCGCAGGGCGAGGGCGAAGTCCATATTGCCGTCGTAGCCGACGTAGCCGAGCGCGCCCGCGTACGGCCCGCGCCGCTCGTGCTCCAACTGCGCGATGATCTCCATCGCCCGAATTTTCGGCGCACCGGAGGCCGTGCCCATCGGGAAGCAGGCGCGCAGGGCATCCAGGCTCGTGTACTCCGGCTTCAACTGCCCCTCGACTTCGGAGCAGAGATGCATGACGTGGCTGTACCGCTCGACCTGCATCAGAGAGGGAACACGCACCGTACCCGGCGCGGCGATCCGCCCGATGTCGTTGCGCCCCAGATCTACGAGCATGATGTGCTCGGCGCGCTCCTTCTCGTCCGTGGAAAGTTCCTCGGCCAGCGCGCGGTCATCCTCCTCGGTCTGGCCGCGCGGGCGCGTCCCGGCGAGCGGGTGCGTCGTGATCGTGCCGCCCTCATTGCGAACGAGCGATTCGGGCGAGGACGCGACGATCTGGAAGCCGTCGAGATTGAAGTAGACCATGTACGGTGATGGGTTGATCGCCCGCAGCGCGCGGTAGATCGTGAAGGGCGCGGCGCTCGTCGGGACGGTCAGCCGCTGCGACGGGACACACTGGATGATGTCGCCCGCCGCGATGTACTCCTTCGCCCGCTCGACCGCCGTCTCATAGTCGGCGCGGCTGAAGTTGCCGACCGGCCCGGTCTCGTCTTTCGTGCCCGTCCCGCGCGGCGGCGTGACACTGCCGTCCCGCAGTTTGCCGACGAGCCGGTTGATGCGCGCGACGGCCTCATCGTATGCCGCCGCGAGATCGCCGGTATCCGGGTATCCTCCGGGTGGATGGACATGCGAGACGACCTTGATGCGGCGGCGCAGATGGTCGAAGACGAGCAAGGTATCGGTGAGCATGAAGACGGCGTCCGGCAGATGCAGGACATCCTCGGCGGCCATCGGCACGCGCGGCTCGAAGTAGCGGATGCACTCGTAGCCGAGGTAGCCGACCGCACCACCGAGGAAGCGGGGCAAATCCATCCCCGGCGCGCGGACGGGCATATAGGGCGTCAGAAAGCCCTGCAATGCCTCCAGTGGATCGGTGAAGCGGAAGGTTTGCTTATCGCCCCGCTGATGGGTCGCGGTCAGGACGCCGTCGCTCATCCGCACGACAAGATATGGATCGCTGCCGATGAACGAGTAGCGCGCCAGCCGCTCGCCGCCCTCGACGCTTTCGAGCAGAAAGGAATATGGCCCCTGCGCGACCTTCAAGTACGCCGTGACCGGCGTCTCCAAATCCGCCATGATCTCACGATAGATCGGGACCAAATTCCCCTCGCCTGCCAGCGCGCGCACCTCGTCCAAGGTCGGGTGGTAGTGCTGAGGCAGGGCGGTTCGCGAACCGCCCCTACGGTCTGCTGCCTGTTGCCCACTGTTGGCTGTCGGCTTCGTTGTCATTGTCATGATCTGCTCCCCTGGGCCGCCCCACGGACAAACAAAAGCACCTCCATCCCTGAAAGGGACGAAGGCGCTCAAGACGCTCCGTGGTGCCACCCCAATTGGATTGATCCGGTGTAGGGATCAATCCCACTCGTCAGTACGGGAAGCGATTGCTTCCGATACCCTGCGCCGTGGTAACGGTGGCGCTGCTCCGGCCCCGACTACTCCGCTTGCGCGTTTCGGGGGGCGACTCCCCGGTCCATTCACTCGTCCGCGTCGGCCTTCCCGATTCTCACCAACCATCGGGATCGCTGCATGCCGCGCCAGGACGGCTACTCGTCCGGTTCAACGTCGCTAGGAAACGATACTAGGGGGCGGCGGGCAGTTTGTCAAGGTGCCTCAAGCGCCGCCCCAGATGAGGAGGAGATCGGTGCCGTAGGCGGCGAAGAATCCGATCAGCACGCCCCACATCGCCAGTTCGCGCAACTGGAACCGGCGGCCAACATTCAGTAACTCCACGATCACGTAGAAAATTGATCCGGCGGCGAGCGCGAGACAGAAGACGAAAATCGCATCCGATTTCACGCTGTAGCCAAGCATCGTCCCCGCGAAGGTCGGGCCGCCGCCGATCAATCCGGCGAGCGCCAGGAACGGCCAGGAGGGTCGCGTGCCTGCCATGGTGAGCGGGGCGGCGATGCCGAATCCCTCGGTTGCGTTGTGGAGGCCGAAGCCGATAATCAGGATCGTCGCAAGCCCGATCGCGCCGGAACGGGACGACTGCCCGATCGCAAGCCCCTCCGAGAAGTTATGGGCGCCGATGCCGACGGCAATCATCAGGGCTAACTGGGTCGGTGTCGCGCCCTGAAGCCGGGCCTCCGCCGCCGCGGGGCGGATGATTTGCCGCTCAAAATAGACGAGGCTCAGCAGCCCGGCACCAAACCCAACGACAAAGAGCAGGAGGAGCAGGCCGAACGCCCC
>JAICJW010000126.1 GCA_025928215.1 Chloroflexia bacterium
GCGTCGAGGTCGGCGGACTGGCCGTAGAGGTCTACGACGACCACGGCCTTCGGCAGTTTGCCTCGCATCGCCCGCTTCGCCAGCGCCGCCCGCAGGAGGGCCGGGTCCATGTTCCAGGAGGTGCGCTCGCTGTCAATGAAGGTCGGGCGCGCGCCGCAGTAGGCGATGGGGTTGACGCTGGCGGAGAAGGTGAAGGTGCTGCCGAAGACTTCATCGCCGGGGCCGACGCCGAGGAGGATCATCGCGAGATGGAGGGCGGCGGTGCCGGAGGTGAGCGCGGCGGCATAGGCCGCGCCGGTCGCCTCGCAGAACTCCCGCTCGAAGGCATCCACATGCGGGCCGAGCGGCGCGATCCAGTTCGTCTCGAAGGCTTCCCGCACATAGGACTGTTCGAGGCCGGACATGTGAGGCGGCGAGAGATACAACTTCTGCTGGGTTTTCGGCATCACTTCGAGGACCACGGCGGTTTCTCCATTCCTGCTGTTGCGAGTAGCCAGTTGGGAGTGGGCTGGCTTCGGATCTCTTTTTCTGACTACCGACTACCGACTACCAACTACTCCCCTAGCCATCACACGCGACCGACATCAACTGCTCCATCGTGCTCGTAATCGCGATCCGGTTCGTATCGAACGGGCGGTACTGCGGTGCGACCTCGCCGACAATCTGGCTGAGAAACTGGTGGTTGTTGTACCGGCGATCCCGGTAGTTCCGCACCTCGCCCGTGTCCAGCGCTTCCTTCATCTCGCGGATGCTCTCTTCGAGGGTGTGACACGGTACGAAGCCGAGGGCCTCACGAATCTTCGTGAAGTGGACGTAGTAGTTGCGCTTGTCGGTCACCAGATCGTTCGTCAGCACTTCGGCGCGCGGGATGAGGCGCTGGATGATCGCGCCGACTTCCTTCAACTGATGATTCTGCTCGTCAGAGCCGACATTGAACGTCTCACCGGCGACCGTCTTAACCGGCGCTTCGAGGGCGAGAACGAGGGCGCGGGCAATATCGTCCACATGGACGAACGGCCGCCACTGGTCGCCGCCATGAATCGTGATCTGCCCTTCCGTGACCGCCTTCGCCGTCATTACGTTGACCGCAAGATCGTAGCGCGGGCGGTAGGAGTGGCCGTACGCCGTCGCGAAGCGCATAATGACCGGCGCAAAGTCGGCATCCCGCATATCAAGCAGCGCGCGCTCGGCGGCGATCTTCGTGTTCGCGTAGAGCGAGACGGGGTTGAGGGGAGATGTTTCATCGAGCATTTCCTCGCTCGCTCCATAGACGCTGCACGTCGAGCCGAAAATCATCCGGCCAACGCCTTCCTGCTTCGCGGCACTGGCGATGATCCGGGTCGCTTCGAAGTTCGTGCCGATCGTGAACGCTTCGTCAATCGCGCATGCCGGGTCGCCGACGATCGCGCCGAGATGAATGACGGCGCTCACGCCCCGCATCGCGCGCGCGACGACCATCCGATCCCGGAAGTCCGCGACGACCATCTCGAGGCACGGATGAGAGAAAATGTCCCGGATCGCGTCATCGCCGTACATCAGGCGATCCAGAACGCGGACGTGGTAGCCGCGATCGAGCAGCCGCCGCACGAGGATCGAACCGATATATCCCGCCGCCCCGGTCACGAGCACCGGCGCGGCGCCGACTGCCTGATGCGGTGCTGACTGTGCCGTTTTCGCGTTTACAAAACCCTTTGCGATCATCTCGGTCCTCCGTATATCGTTCATTCCCCGGTTTGTCAGTCGGCGACTGCTTCCCCGTACTCGATGTAAGAACGATACCGCAGTTCAATAGCGCACTTGCTGTCAGGTCAAGGGGTCTGAGATGACAGTCCATTCACAAAATGACACCGAACCCTGTAATGCGTTCCGTTCGCCCAGCGATTTGTCAGATTGCCCGAACACATTCTTGTGCAAACATGCACTAGTCGCTTCGCATCTCATTTTGTATAACGGTGCAAATAAGCGATCTATGACGCCCGTCGCCACTATGGGGCGAAAGAGTGATGAGGGACGGAGGGATTCGGAGGGGAGGTTACGCCTCGGTGCGGGGCAGGAGACGGAGTGAGACGATCAACCAGGCGCTGCCGATCAGCAGGCCGCCGAGCACATCGGTGAGGTAATGCGTATTCAGATAGACCAGGCTGACGGCGACAAAGAGGACGATCAGGATGACAGAAAGGATGACGAGCGCCCGCCGCCACCCCGCGAATCGCGCGGCGATCAGCGCGCCGATCAGGCCGTACGTGACGATGGTGAGAATGGTGTGGGTGCTGGGGAAGAGGTAGCCGATAACGCAGAGCGGCCCGTGGTGGCAGGCTTGCCCGGAGCGCGTGCGCTGGAAAACACCCTTCAGGCAGAGCGTCAGGATGAACGCGCCGGCCGGGCTGGCGATCATCACGGCGGCGGCGCGACGGCGGCGGAGGCCGATCAGCGCGAGCGCGGCGAGCGGCACAACGAGGATCGTCACCGTGCCGATGTCCGGCCCGAGGTGCATGACACGCGTGCGGAGGGAGGTATCGTCCTCCTCGGATGCGGTTGGTATGGATCCCCGCACGAAGCGGTGCGCGCGCTCATCGAAGGCGAGCGTCCGGCCTGATTTCACGATCACGCCGAGGATGAGAAAGAGGATGACGAGCAGCGCCACCCCACCGAGTTGCGCGATCGCACCCCGTGATTTATCCATCGAGGAGATCAAGAAAGGTTGCGGCCTTCACGATGCGGACGCCTTCGTACTCCCGAAGCACGAGCAAATCCTGATCCTCGCTCACCAAATAATCTGCACCGGCCTGTGCCGCTGTGGCGAGGAACGTATCGTCCTTCGGATCACGGCTGACTGCGGGAATCTCTCGTACCTCAACAAACTCGGCATCGGTAAGGATCGCAACAATAGCCGCAACGTCGCGGCCGGGCAGCGTCTTGAATAAACGCACAACCGCCGGGCGTCGCATGGCATCCAACAATTCCAGAATGATAGGCTCGGAGACGATCAATTGGTACTCATCAGCGTCGTCGAAAAGAGTGTGCCCCCAACGACTGAGCGGGTTGATGAGTCCGCGCACAAAGCCGACCGTATCAAAGACGACTCTCATCCCTGGTCGGCGCGCGAAGCACGGACCGCTTCATCAATCGCGGCGTTGATTTCCTCCTCGGTGTAGCCCTTTGCAATAGCCTCTTCTCGCACGGGTGCGAAATAATTATAGAGGTCCTTCAGCCACGGCGATCCTGTATGAGCCTCACGGACATGCAAGGGCTTAATCCGCAATTCCCCATCCAGGAGCGTCATTTGCAGCATGCCCTCCCCTTCGATGCCAAGCTCACGCCGGAACTCGACTGGGATCGTAATCTGGCCGCTCCGCAGTTGCCGAACGATCTTCGTTGTTCGCTTTTGCGCTTTCATTCTCCCCTCCTATACTGGCGAGAGGTGACCGGTGCCTGGATTTTACATAATTACATCGGACGATGCAAGCCGCGCGGCGAGATGCCGCGTCGTGATACAGTATTCTTCACTTCGGGTGCATCCCGCACCGCCTGCCGTAGCGAAAACTGGGGACGAATGATAATGGATGAATTTCGCGACAGTATACTGATCCTGATTACCGAGACCTCCACGAACCTGCCGCCGGATGTCCGGCGCGCGATGGCGCGTGCGGTCGAGACGGAGACGGGCGAGCGGTCCGCGCAGGCCCTCGGTGTCATCACCACGAATATTGCGATGGCCTGTGAGAATGTCGGGCCGATCTGCCAGGATACAGGCTGGTTGACCTTCGAGGTACGCACGCCGGTCGGGGCGAATCAGATCATCCTCAAGCGGCTCATTCAGGAAGCGGTCGTGGAGGCGACGAAGCGCGGCAAACTGCGCGAGAACTCCGTGGATTCGCTGACCGGCACGAACAGCGGCGACAATCTCGGCCCCGGCAGCCCGACGATCCACTTCGAGCAGTGGGAGCGGGACGAGATCGAAGTGAAACTGCTCCTCAAGGGCGGCGGCTGCGAGAACAAGAATATCCAGTACTCGCTGCCGATGGAGGTGCCGCACCTCGGGCGGGCGGGGCGCGATCTGGATGGCGTGCGCAAATGCCTCCTTCATGCCGTCTGGCAGGCGCAAGGGCAGGGATGCAGCACGGGCGCAATCGGCGTCTGCATCGGTGGGGACCGCTCCTCCGGCTACCTGCACGCCAAGGAGCAGTTGTTCCGCTCGCTCGATGATACGAACCCGCACCCGGACCTGCACCGCCTCGAAGAGTACATTATGCAGATGTCCAACACGCTCGGCATCGGCACGATGGGCTTTGGCGGCGGCGTGACGCTGATCGGCTGCAAGATCGGCGCACTGAACCGGTTGCCCGCCAGCTTCTTCGTCTCCGTCGCCTACAGTTGCTGGGCTTTCCGTCGCCTCGGCGTCGTGCTGGACGCGCGGACGGGCGGCATTACACGATGGCTGTACAAAGAGAGTTCGGAGATCGGAGTTCGGAGTTCGGAGAATGGGGAGCATTTCGCTTCGAACATCGAACATCGAACTCCGAACACCGAAAACGGCTTCTCCCTTACCGGCAAGGAGAAGGTGCTGCGCGCGCCGGTGACTGAGGAGCAGGTGCGGGATTTGCGGGTTGGTGATGTCGTCGTCATCTCCGGCGAGATGTACACGGGGCGGGACGCGGTGCATGCCTATCTGATGAAACACGAACCGCCGGTGGATTTGCATGGTTCCGTTCTCTACCATTGCGGGCCGGTGGTGATGCAGAATGGAACCTACACGATCACGGCGGCGGGGCCAACGACAAGCATCCGCGAGGAGCCATACCAGGGAGAGATCATCAAGCGGTACGGCGTGCGCGCGGTGATGGGTAAGGGCGGCATGGGCCCGAAGACATTAGCAGCGCTCCAGGAGCACGGCGCGGTTTATCTGAACGCGATCGGCGGCGCGGCGCAATATTACGCCCGCTGTATTGACGAAGTGCTGGATGTCAACCTGTTGGAGTTCGGCATCCCTGAAGCGATGTGGCATCTGCGCGTCCATGATTTCCCAGCCATCGTCACCATGGACGCGCACGGCAACTCGCTGCACGCGGAGATCGAAAATTCCTCCGCCTTCCTGCTCTCCCGACTCGCCGAGCCAGTCTTCACGAAGTAATCGAATCGAGGACGTATCCGCACGCTGAGAGCCCATGCGCCCGATCACACGGAAACTAAAGGAACGGAGAGGGCTTCGGCTCTCCCCGCTCCTTAACCGAAGCGCCGATGGGATCTCGGTGGAGGGCATCCTGATGCGACTCGGGCGGCGCGGTCGCCGTCTCGGCCAGCGCCTGCAACGTGCGGCGGCAGCGGGATTGCACCTCGGCGGAGCGGCCGGGCATCCCGGCGAAGAGCCGGGCCATCTGCTCCTGCACCTTCCGCTCGTCCGCGCCTCGGCCAGCAGGGCGGCGTACTCCGCCACGAAGGCCGCGCGCTTCGCCTCGTCGGCCTTGAGCAGGCGCTCCTTGGGTCGCTTGTAGACGAAGCCCAGCCGGTGCAGGTAACGCGTGCCAGCGCTCGCGCTCGCGCGGCGTCGGGGAGTGGTACATCCGCTCCCGGAGTTGGCGTATGTCGAGCTGCCTGCACGCCAATACTGCCGCGATCTCGGCCATGCCCCACGCTCCCACCCTACCCCCACCAGCACGCGGAGCATACCCGATCGCCATGCCGGCTTCATCGGCGCTGCCGGTTTAGCGTGTTATCTTTGCGTTGCTCTGACGGACAATCTCGTCAACGACACGCGCGAGCGGTGCGGCGGCGTCGATGGTAATCCCTTCTTTCGGAATGCCTTCTCTCGTTTGAAACGATCGCGCAGTGACTTCCCGTTCCGCTGGTTTTCCGCCCCAGTCGCTTGGGTCCACTGCCACCCGCTCAGCAATCCGCCGATTCATTGTGTCAAAGTCAACTTCAAGGATAAAAACGCCGTCGAACAAATCGATGAACTTTGCAGAATTCATCGAACCACCGCAGAAGAACGTCACCGCCTCATCCCGGTTGGCGACTAAGGCCTTTACTCTCTCTACATCCCAGATGTGGTGCTCGGAAATGAAGGTCGCCGAGTGCTCGTGCGGGCGGCCCTCCGTCGGTATGCCGGTTTTCGGATCGCCTTGATAGGCCAATTCCCGGTCGCCATGAATAGCATGGTAGCTGCGCCGCTGCAATTCGGTGCAGACCGCCGTCTTGCCGGAGCCAGAAACGCCTGTAATCAGATAATTCCTCACGCCCATGGTTGGAGGATACCACCAACCAGATGACACCAACAATCGGCGGGGCGAGCTGCTGTCTCCTACGGCTGGCGCGGCCGTGTTGCTGGACGTACCCCAGGAGACCCTCCATGGAGATCCCATCGGCGCTTCGGTTTTGTATCCGGTCAGAACGCGCGCCTGATGCGGCGATGAATGGCAAGTTGCCGGAGATCACACTCCGGGTTTGATCGGGATTGGGCGTGCCGCGTGGAGATAGGAGAGATTCGGCGGCGTCTGGCGGCTATCCATGAGTTGGTAGCCAACGCCCCGGATCGTGAGAATTCGATCCGCGCCCACTTTGCACCGCAGCCTGCTGATGATGGCATCTAGCGCATTCTGGCCGTCCAGATCGGCGTGCAAGAGCGGGATCGCCGCCAGCCGCTCCCGTGCGACAGGGCGATTGCGCGCGGCGAAGAGCCTACGGAAGAGCCGATACTCGCTGACCGACAGCCGGATCGGCGCGCCGCCGACAATCGAGATGAGGCGCGCTACCTCATCGAGCCGGTAGTCACTGCGGAAGAGATCATCCTGCGCGCCGAAATGCACGCGGATCACCGCCGCCAGCCGCGCCACCATCTCCTCGATCATCACCGGCAATGTCAGGAAGTCGTCCGCGCCCGCCTGCAAGGCCGCCTCAATCGCGGCAGGCGCACCCGCCGGGCTGAAGACGACGACGGGCAGGGCAAGCGCGCTCGTCACCTGGCGAATCGTCGCGCGGGCTGTCGTGGTGGCGTATTCCGCCGGGATCGGTACGGCGATCACCGTGCGGGGTGGCAATGAGAGGGTGAGGAGGGTCTGCAAGTCGGGCGCTTCATCCCACTGCCAACCCTCCGCCTCAATCGCGGAGGGAAAGCCGCGATTAATCGCGCTCGCCTCCCCGAGGACCATCACCCAGACTTTGTCCGGCGCATACGCCATTCTCACGATGCTCGCTCCTTCATCCGTTGTATGTCGACATGGCGTTTGTAACGCCGCCCTTCCTGTTACGTGGAGGACGATACCAACGGGAGATGTGCGAAAGCATTGCATCGGTGCTGTGCGACCTGACGATTCATTCAAGGGGGAGTAACCAGTAGTCAGTAGTCAGTAGTCCTACTGGCTACCGGCGACTATCGGGATTGTGAAGAAGAACGTGCTGCCCGCTGCTCCCTGCCCGCTCTCCACCCAGACGCGGCCGCCATGCGCGGCGACGAGTTGGCGGACGACGGCGAGGCCGAGGCCGAGGCCGGAGGCATCCTGCTGGGGGATATTCGTCCCCTTCACAAATCGCTCGAAGATATGCTCGACGTCCTCCGGGGCGATGCCGGGGCCGGTGTCGCGCACGCTGACGCGGATCATGTCGCCCACCACGATGGCGGCAACGTGGATCGTTGTACCTGGCTCGGAGAACTTCATCGCGTTGGCGAGCAAGTTGTTCAGAATCTGATGGAGCCGCCCTGGGTCGGCCAGCGTCGTCGGGAGCGACGGGGCAATCGCGGTTTCCACGCGCATCCGAGCATTGGCGAGGAGTGGGGCGGCGCTCGTGATGGCGGCATGGATCAGGGCGCTCATCTCCACCGGCTCTCGTTGCAGCGCGAGCCGACCAAGATCGGATTGGACGAGATCATTGATGTCGTCCACGAGCCGCCAGAGTTGCCGCGCGCTGAGCGAGGCCGATTCGAGGAAGTCGCGCTGCGTCGCCGTCAGGGGGCCGGCGCGCTCCTGCGTCAGGATGTTCAGAAAGCCGTAGATCGAGGCGAGCGGGTTACGCAATTCGTGCGAGACGACGGCCATGAACTCGGCGCGTGTCCGCTCGACCCGCCGGATCGCCGCCGCGTCCTCGATCACGCGCGCGGCGTTATAGACGGCGGTGCCGATCACCGAACTGCAATCCATGAGGGTCTGCTGCGTCTCGGGATCGAACGGCTCCGTGTGAAAATAGCAGGCGAGGCCGACGAATGCCCCGGCGGCGCGGAGCGGCATGGCGAAGACCATATGCCCGGCGACAATATCCGTGATCGGTAGCAATTGCGGGCCGCGCGCGGCGCATCGGAGCAGGTAGGCGTCGAGCGCCCATTGCCTGAACCGCTCGCGCTGCCCGACCGTCTGCAATGTCCGCGTGAAGACCGCCGCCGCCGGAGTCTGCTCCTCTCCCTCGGTGACGAGGACGCCGACCGTGTACGGCACGACGTCGCAGACGAAGGGCATGACGATTTCAAGCGCCTGGCGCGGGTCCTCGCATGCCGTAATCGCCCGGGTCAGGGCGAGAAGCATCGTCGCGCGGTGCGCCGTCGCCGCGTGCTCCATCGCCTGTCGCGCTTGCGCGATGGCGAGCGCCGCGCCGTGCGCGGAGGCGCGCAAGGTCGCCATCGTGCCGCGATGAAACGCGCCGACTTTCGGCGACCACGCGGTCAGTGTGCCATAGAAATTCGTGCCGTCGGTCATCGGGGCACACATGATCGTGCCGGATGATTCGCGCCGCAGCGAGAGGAAGCGCGGCTCCTTCGTCACGTCGTGGATCAGGAGCGGCGCGCCCGTCTGCCCGACCGTCCCCGCGATGCCGACGCCGAGCGGAAAGGCGGCCTGCCCGATCATGCCGAGCGGCATATCGGAGACGGCGACGGTGCGCAGGCTGTCCGATGTCTCGAAGAGCTGTGCCGAGCAGCGGCAGTCCGCGCAGGAGGCCGCGAGATGCTGGACGAACCGGATGAGCAGGGGGCGCAAGGCATCAATTTCCGCCTCGTCCATTCCCCGTCGCTCCGCCGGGTGCGCCGCCGCGTACTGCCCCGTTGGCGCGCTACGCGGCGCGCCGACCGTCTCGATAGACATACCCAAGCCCCCGTACGGTGTGGATGAAAAGCGGGTCATCGGGATCTTCTTCGATCTTCTTGCGCAGGCGGCGGATGTAGACATCCACGCGGTTGCTGCCGCCCTCATAGTCGTAGCCCCATGTCCGCTCGATCAGCGTCTCGCGCGAGATCACCGCGTTCGCGTTGCGCATCAGGCATTCGAGAATTTTCATCTCGGTCGGCGTGAGGAGAGCGGGGCGTCGCTGGGGCGCGGTGAATTGCAACTCGCCGAGGTCGAGCGCGGTATCACCCACCTTGATGACCATGCCAAAGAGGTTGCGCTCGGCGCGGCGATAGCGGCGGAGTACCGCCTGGATGCGGGCGAGCATCTCTGTCGGCTCGAACGGTTTGGCGATGTAGTCGTCCGCGCCGTGGCCGAAACCGTCCACTTTGTCGCCGACCATGCCACGCGCCGAGAGGAAGATCACCGGAATGTCCGGGTGTTCGCGGCGGAGCGACGTGCAGAGCGTGAAGCCATCCATGTAGGGCAGCATGACATCGAGCAGAATCAGGTCAACGGCATTCTCGTTGAGGAACCCGCTCACCAGACGGGGGTCGGAGAGTGTCGTCGTCTGATACCCGCTGTCATCGAGCAGGAAGACGAGCATCTTGCTCATGAACGGGTCATCCTCAACGATCAAAATGTGCGTTTTCAGTGTTTCGGTACTCATCCTCTACCATCCTGTCACCGCAATCGCGGCCCGGCATTGCGGCCTCACGCCAGAAGCGCGGTCTTCTCCCGCCGCATGACGCCGACAACGAACGACCAGCGCCGCCAAATTGAACGATCGGTCATAATAATGTCCGTAATACGCATGCGAGTCCCCTTGCGGTTTATATATGAATCGCGAGACATACTTCTCATCAAGTAGAACGTCCTGTTACGCGGAAATGTGACGGGTCTGACAGCAATTGGCTGTATTGAGGCGGGCAGGGGCAGTTGACGGGACAAACAAAGGGGCGGTTTGTGAGCCGCCCCGGCGAGAAAACGGATCATCTCCTTCTCAACGCACGATCAGACGGGCCAGAGGTTCATTTCCTGCGTCCAGACATGGGCGGGTTGGGCGAGGAGGTAAGCAATGGCGTCCGCGACATCGTCGGGCTGGAGGAAGGCTTTGCCCGGCTGCCCGCGCTTCTCCGCGACCGTGCGGCCGCCGAAATCGGTGAGGATGCTTCCCGGTGAGAGATAGCAGCAGCGGATGCCATCCGCCTTCACTTCCTCCCCGAGCGCGAGCAGGAAGCCGCGCAGCCCCCACTTCGCCGCGCAGTACGACGACAGGTTCGCGTAGCCCGCATACGCCGCGCCGGAACCGATGGCGACGATCCGCGCTTCTCCCGCCGCTTTGAGCGCGGGCAACGCGGCCTGCGTAACGAGAAACGGTCCGGTGAGCATCGTCGCGATAGATTCTTGCCAGTCTTCGAGGGGATAGGTCTCGACCGGCCCATGCACGCCGATCCCGGCATTGAGTATCAGTCCGTCCAACCCGCCGAGCGCGTCAATCGCCGCATCTACCGCGCTCCGCACCGCTGCCGCATCGCCGATATTCGCGACGACCGTGATCGCCGTGCCGCCCGCCTCCGTCACCGCGCGCGCCGTTGCGTTGAGGTCATCGCGCGAGCGTGCCAGCAGCGCGACCGCCGCCCCCTCCCGCGCGAGGCGAAGCGCCGTCGCCCGCCCGACTCCCCGGCTACCGCCCGTAATCAACACCCGCGTTTTCGCGCTCATGCTGCTTGCCCTCCATTTGTGACCGATCTATGCTGCGTGTCGTCATCTCGCCGACAAGTCTACACGGATCGGGGAAGGGGCCGCGCATGGTCGCATGGGAAGTGAAGCAGCA
>JAICJW010000438.1 GCA_025928215.1 Chloroflexia bacterium
GACGACGAGAACGCCGAAAGTCGCGCTGCATGAGAGCAGGAATGACAGATCGTGCGTGACGGTCGGGTCAATGAGCGTCATCGCCGCGCACGCGAGAGCGAGCCAAACCAGTGGGTCCGCGCGCCTGCCGACGAGGGGCGCGACGAGCGTTGCGCCGCCCATCACGGCAGCGCGGACAACGGAGAGGTCCGCGCCGACCGCGAAGGTATAGAGGGCGACCGTGGCGAGGGCGGCAATCGCCCATACCCGGCGCTGGCGGATTGCAAGTCCCCGGCCAAGCGCGGCGAACAGACCGATGACAAGCGAGATGTTCCATCCTGAAATGACGACATGTTGCGTCGTCCCGGTCGCATTCAGCGCATCGCGCGTCGGTGTGTCAAGCACCGCCTTTTCGCCGAGGAGCATTCCGGCGGTCAGGTCGGCTTCCGGGGATCGCACGTGCCGCTCGATCCCCGCGATGAAACGGGTGATCGCCCGATGGCGCACATCGGCCGGGGCGGTCGTCGTGTCACGCTGCTCGATCCGTGCCCACTGTCCGTAGAGGAAGCCATCCGTGCCCGATTGTGCATCCCGATGGAGCGTTGGCATGCCGCCAATGACGACAACGTCATCGCGATTGAGCGGTGGATAGACGGGCAATATCGCGCGGAGCGTCGCTGTGGCTGATTGCCAGCCGCGATCTGTGCGAACACCAACAACCGCGACCGCCGTTTGCACCGTCTCTCCATGCGGCGTTGGCCATGCCGCCACCGTGGCGCGAACGGCGTTGACATTCTCCGTCGGCCAGATCACCACCTGCTGCGTCGGTGGGGTGGTGCGAAAGAGCGCCCCGGCAAGCGCGATCAGCGTGACGGCTACGCCCCCGGCACCGGCACTGCGGGCAGCGACGGCGAGTAGAAGAATGATTGCGGCGAAAATCGCGACAGCAGCCCATGCATCGTGATGGCCCGCACCGAGCGCGCCCGCGAACAGGATGCCACAACACGGCCAGAGAATCGGGGGCAACCCGCCCTGACCCGATCCCGCCGGTGCGCTCACTGGCATCGCTCTCGTGGCGACCGAATGGGGATCAGCCAGCGACGGTGATGCGTTCACGGAGTTGATCCACCGTATGCGCCGAGATACCACGGACACGGGCGAGGTCTTCGATCTGCTTGTACGGACCATTTGCTGTCCGGTCGTCAATGATTCGCTGGGCAATCGCCGGGCCGATGGCGGGAAGCGCCTGCAATTCCTCTTTGGTCGCGGTATTGATATTGACGCGCCCGGTCGCGGGCGGGGTACCGGCCTTGCCCGCCGAACGCGATGCCGCGGGCGATGCGGTACCGGCAGCGGCCGGGGTCGCACCCACGGTAGCGATATCAGCATGGGTCGGCGATGGCACACTGCGCGCTGACTGCACGGGAATGATGTATTCCATGCCGTCGCTCACGCGGGCGGCGGGATTCAGGGCCGTACGCTCCGCCCGTTCGGTGTATCCGCCCGCCGCCGTGACGAGGTCACTCAGCCGGGCATCACCCCGCAGGACATAGGTGCCGGGGTTGGACACTTCACCGCCGACAGCGGCACGGACCTCGGGCTGCCAGCCCTCGTCGCTCTGGACGAGCAGATCAGGTACGTTGCGCTGGCGCAACAGCACGTAGAGCGCCGCGATGACCAGCGCCGCGACCGCGCTGAGGATCAGACCCCGCCGTCTGCTGCCCGCGTCTGACACTGGCATCACCTCACTGTGGTTACCCCGATGTACCTCGCTTACGAGAGTGTAGAAAGCGGCGGCATGATCTGTCAAGCGGGGTACAAGGAAAGGGCAGGGCGTATAACACGGAGTATGCGACACCCCGATCGCGCGCCGGGTAGAATTGACACCATGCCCGCCCGGCGGGATGATTGTTGCCGGGTGCGACGCTCCGTCAATGGGGCGTCGCTCATCGCGTCTCAGGCCATCGGAAATGGAGCCACACAGATGGATACCCCCTCGCCCGCTCGGTCCGGAGCGGCGCTCGTCGGCTTTCTCGTCGGCATGTTTCTTGTGCTCAGCGGCTTCGCGCTCGGTATCGTCGCGGATCGCACCTTGTTCGGCGGGCCGGCCACCAGCACGAGCGGGAATACGACCGCCGCCACAGCCGTGGTCCCGACTGTGCCGCCCGCGCCGACGGATACCGTGGCGCCCGGTCGCCCGACCTCAACGCCGCGCCCGATGGCGACGCCGGTGCCGACCGTCACGCCGCGCCCGTCCGATCCTTCAATCAGCCTCGACCCGGCGCAGAACACGACGCCGGACCAACTACGCGCCGAGTTCGACAACTTCTGGAAGGCATTCAATCTACTGGAGAAGGGGTTCTATTATCGCCCACTCAATGAGCAGAATCTGGTGTATGGCGCACTCAAGGGAATGTTCAGCGCGACGGGCGACGACTACACCGTCTTCTTGCCACCGGATGCGGCGAAGGAGCGCAAAGCCTCGGATAATGGTCAGTTCGTCGGCATCGGTATCTATGTTGATACCTCGAAGGATGATCTGGTCATCACCGCGCCGATTCCGGGCGGCCCTGCCGAAGCGGCGGGGATCAAGGCGGGCGATGTGATCGTCGCCATTGACGGCAAGGACCTCTCGACCGTGGCGAAAGCGGATCGCACGACGGGGATTCAAGGCCCGGAAGGCACCCCCGTCCGCCTGACCATCCGCCGCGCCGGCACGCCGGGAACGATTGACATCACCGTGATACGGAAGAAAATCACGGTACCCGCCGTGACGCTTGATGTGCTGCCGAACGACATCGGCAAAATCACGATCACGGCATTCAATGATTTCACGAACCAGCAACTGGACGACGTACTCAAGCAGGTGAGCGACAAGCACTTGAAGGGGATCATCCTCGATCTCCGCAATAATGGCGGCGGCTATGTGGACGGCGCGCAACATCTCCTTGGGCGGTTCCTGCCAAAGGATTCCGTTGCCATGCTCGAAGACCGGCGGCCAACCGGCGGGAAACTGACCCCCATTCTCGTCAAGGCGGACGGGCAGCAGTTGCTCGATATACCGATCGTCATGCTGGTGAATGGCGGTACGGCAAGCGCGTCGGAAATCACCGCCGGATCGTTGCAGGATTACGGCCGCGCGACACTCGTTGGGACGAAGACTTTCGGGAAAGGCTCCGAGCAGGAAGTGACCGAACTGAGCGATGGATCGAGCGTACGCGTCACCGTCGCGAACTGGTACACGCCGAAGGAGCACGTCATTCAGAAGCAGGGCTTGATACCCGACGATGTCGTCGAGCGGCCCGATACCGCGCCGGGTGCAACCGATCCGCAACTCGATAAAGCGGTCGCGGTACTGCGCGCGAAGATCGCGCCATAGCGGATTGTGACGATGCATTGAACCGGTGGTGGGGGGGGGGGGGCGGGGTGGGAGCCGGGGGGGCGGGGGGAGGCCCCCCCCCCCCCCGCAGGGTTGTTGTGGTTGGGGAGGAAAAAACCCAAAGCGA
>JAICJW010000083.1 GCA_025928215.1 Chloroflexia bacterium
AGACTCAGCGCCAGGGTTCGCTCGAAGGCGGGTTGCCTGAGTCCGGCGATGCGCCCCCCACGCACATGTTTGCGCGCGAGGAGGAGTAACGGCGTCACTCGCGCTGCGTCGCCGGTCAGGCGTTGGGAGACGAGGTGGACGCGGGCGGCCTGCGGATGGTCGCTGATGAGCAGTTGGTGGCGTGTGCCCTGCGCGAAGATTTCCAGGACGAGCGTTCGTTCGTCCGCGAGGCCGATGCGCTGGACGCGGCCACCGACAATCGTAGTCGTCAGTTCATCGGCGACGGCACGCATCGTGAGCGCATCAAACACAGCGGGTCATCCTTTCCAGCGCTTCCTGCGTAGTGTGAAGTGTACACCGAACCGCAAAGGGCTTCGCGGAGGAACGGGGGCGATGGTGACGGAACTGATCCATATCGGCTTCGGTCATCTCGTGGCGATGAACCGGGTCGTGGCGATTGTCGCGCCGGAAAGCGCACCCTTGAAGCGCGTCATGAAGGAAGCGCGAGATCAGGGAACGCTGATTGATGCGACCTCTGGCCGGCGCACGAAGTCGCTTCTCTATCTCGATAATGGCATGGTGCTGGCGGCGGCGCTCGGCCCGGAGACGATCGCCGGGCGGCTCGGCGGCGGGCGGCAGGGGCGGATACCGCAGGACGGATCGGGCGATGAACGCGCGGATGCGATCGAGCGTGCCGCGTCATCGGACCGGAGAGAGGCAACATACGCATGACGTTTGGCAGCCAGGAAGGTATGAACGAGCGCGCCGACGAGTTAATTGACGCGATGCGCAATGCCGCTCGCCCCCTCTTGATCGTCATTTCCGGCCCATCGGGTGTCGGGAAGGACACGGTGATCGAGCATATGCGGCAGGTGATGCCTGAGTGCTACTACGCCGTCACCGCGACGACGCGCGAGCGCCGCCCCGGGGAGATCAACGGCGTGCATTATCACTTTTTCACGCCGGAAGATTTCAACCGCGATGTCGAGGCAGGCGAATTTCTCGAACATGCGACGGTCTATGGCAACTTCTACGGCGTTCCGAAGGCGAAGGTGCGGCAGGCGCTCCGGCAGGGTAAAGACGTCGTCGTCAAGGTGGATCCGCAAGGCGCGGCGACGATCCGCCGCCTCGCGCCGGAAGCGTTGATGGTTTTTCTCCTGCCGCCGGACATGGGCGAACTCTCTCGCCGCCTCCGCTCGCGCAAGACGGACGATCCGCTCGCTCTCTCTCGCCGCATCAATATCGCCAGCAGGGAGATCGCGACGAGTGAACTCTTCGATTACTTCGTCATCAATGAGTCGGAGCAAATAGACCGTGCGGTCGAGCAAATCCAGCAGATCGTTACGGTCGAGAAACACCGCATCCATCCGCGCGAGGTGGATCTGTAGATAGCGGGCCGGGGGTTAGGTTCCTCCCACCCGGAAGACTAACTGCCAGTGTGGAATCCGCACGACGAAACCATGCGCGGAAGTTGAAACCGGCGCATCGGCGGGCGTCGCGGTCACGTCGTAGTCCTGAACGCGTGGGCCGCCGCGCGCCGACCAGTCGGCGAGTACACGGTCGAGCCATGCGCCGGTCTGTGCGTCACCGTAGGTGAGCGTTGTCACGTCTGCCGTACCGTCCATCGTGTCGGCGAGGCGGATTATGGTCCCGCTGCCCCCCGGATTATCGAAGATACCGTAGCCGTGGCCGACGAAACCATACCGCGCATCGTCCGACGAGACGAAAGCGAAGACGCGCGTTTGCCGGGTATCGGCGAGGGCAAAGGCCAGCGCGAAGAACCAGCCATGCCGCACGCCCGTGATAGCGTGCGGCATGGGCGCGGTTTCGAGGAGCGCGGCGATCTGCCCGGCGTCAGGCGCGGCGGCGTTCGTTATCATCAGGCGGAGACCAGGGGCGGCGGTGATCGTCCGCGCTCCGGCCGCACCGTCGCCCATACTGCCGCGCAGCGGCATGAAGGAGCAGGGTTGGAGCGAGCGGCTGCGGAGCATACCATCCGCCCGGGCGAAGGCAATGGAGAACTGTGCCGGACCGATACTGAGTGGCAGGAGGAGCAGGCCACCGGGCTTCAACTGCGCGAACCACGCCGGGGCAATGTCTCCCGCGTTCACGGTGAGGATGATGCGATCATAGGGTGCGTTCGGCGCGTATCCCGCCGCCCCGTCGCCGGTGATGACATCAATATCCGTGATGCCGATTGATGCGAGGTGTTCGCGTGCGCCAGCCGTGATGTCCGCGTCAATGTCCACGGTGGTGACACGCCCGGTCGGGCCGACGAGCGTGCGCAGCAGAGCCGCGTTGTACCCGGTGCCCGCACCGACCTCCAACACATGCATGCCCGGTTCGAGGGCGAGTTGTTCGAGCATCAGGGCGACCATCGTCGGTTGCGAGGCGCTGGAAATCGAGACGTCGCCCGCGAACTTCGTCGCGATGGCGTCGTTCGCGTAGGCGCGGTCGAGCGATTCATCCGGCAGGAAGTGATGGCGCGGCACAGCGAGCATTGCCGCTCGGACCGATGGATCGTGCAGCACGCCCTCGCGTTCGAGTTGCGCGATCAGCGCGGCGCGGCGCGTGGCTGCTTCATCTGCTGCCATGGAGCGATGCTCCTATTCCGCGACCGCCGCGCGCTCCGTCGCGTGCTCCCCGGCTTCCGCATTCTCGTGATCCGCGTCCGGGGCGTCCGGGTCGCGCGGCGGCACGAACCGCAGTTGGGCCTCCGGGTTCTCCATATGGTCGGTGAACATGATGCCATCAAGATGGTCTATCTCGTGCTGGAGGACGCGCGCGACGAAGCCTTCCGCGGTGATCTGGATTTCCTGATCCTGCATGTCGTAGGCACGAACGACGACCGCGAGATCGCGCTCCACCGGCCCATACATATTGCGGAGCGACAAGCAGCCCTCCTCGTCAATCTCCTTGCCGCCGCGCCGCCGGACAACGCGTGGATTGTAGAGGGCCATCTGGAAGCCGGGATCGCCCTCCTCGAGAGAGTCCGGCGGGATGTCCACGACGATCAGCCGGAGCGGCACGCCGATCTGCGGCGCGGCAAGGCCGACGCCGATACCGACGACCGTCTCGACCATATCGCGGGCAATTTGCAGCGTCTCTTCGTCCATCCGGCTAATTTTCCGTGCCCGCGACCGCAGGATCGCATCGCCTTCCGGGGTGTTGATTTGCAGTATTTCGCGCTTCGCCATTCGTCTCGCACTCCTCCTGTTTCACCTGATGATAACACATGGGGAACCTCGCCCCCCGACCCCCTCTCCTTCGCTCTGTGATCACGGAATGAGTAAGGCTCGTCTGGCGAAGGAGAGGGGCCGGGGGGTGAGGTTTGCCCCCGTTTCGCCTTGACACTCGAAAGTCGCGAAACGTATGATGATCGTGGAACGGTTTCACTGAGGGGGAAGGGGTGACCGCAATGCGGATAGAGATGCTGTGGAGCCTGGTATGGCTGGGATTTTGGTGCATTTTCTTTTCGCGCGTTTCACGCCCCTTCGGCTTGCAACCGCCCCAACGACTCTTTCTGCAAGCAGGTGTCCCTGGTGCGCTTCAACGAACCGATACAAGCATGGGACACGAAGGGATGATTTCAAATGGGATTCGTCGTGGGATTGGTGGGCCTGCTCGTCGGGCTTGCCATCGGAGCGGCGGTGGCATGGGCGATTTCCTCGCGCATCAAGGATACGAGAGCGCGCGACGAACGACAACAAGCCCAAGCCGACGCCGAACGGATTATCGAAGCAGCGAAGGCGACCGAGCGGGAACTGACGCTCGCCGCCAAAGATGACGCGCTCCGCCTCCGCGAGGAGATCGAGCGGGAACTGAAGGAGCAGCGCGCCAATACCCAGCGGCAGGAGCGCCGCATCCAGCAGAAGGAAGAGACGCTCGACCGCAAGTCCGCGCAACTCGAAAAACGCGATCAGGACCTTGACACCCGCGAGGACGAGGTGGCTGCCATCCGTGCCGAGGCGGAGACGCTCCGCGCGAAGCAGATCACCGAACTCGAACGCGTCTCGAACCTGACGCGCGATGAGGCGCGTGGCATCTTGCTCGCCTCCATCGAGGACGAAGTGCGCGATGCCGCGAACCGCCGCACGCGCGAGATCGAAGCCGAAGTGAAGGAAGACGCGGACCGCCGCGCCCGCGAAATCCTCGTCACCGCGATCCAGCGGTGCGCGCCGGATTACGTCGCGGAGGGGCTGGTCACTGCCGTGCCGCTCCCGTCGGACGATATGAAGGGGCGGATCATCGGGCGCGAGGGTCGTAACATCCGCGCGCTCGAACAGGCGCTCGGCGTGGATTTGATTATTGACGACACGCCTGAGACGATCATGGTCTCGTCGTTCGACCCGGTGCGGCGCGAGACCGCCCGCCGCGTGCTCGCGAAACTGTTGCAGGATGGCCGAATCCACCCCGCGCGCATTGAGGAAGTGACGGAGCGCGTCACATCGGAGATGGATGAGGTCATTAAGGAGGAGGGCGAGCGCGTCGCCTATGAGGCAGGCGTCGCGGGGCTCCACCCCGAATTGATCCGGCTGATGGGGCGTCTCAAATTCCGCACCAGCTACGGCCAGAACGTCCTGCAACACTCGCTGGAAGCCTCGATCATCGCGGCGGGCATCGCGGCGGAGATCGGCGCGGACATCAACGTCGCCAAGACGGCAGGCTTCCTGCATGACATCGGCAAGGCGGTAGATCATGAGGTCGAGGGGCCGCACGCGCTGATCGGCGCGGAGATTGCCCAGCGCCTCGGTCGCTCATCGCGCATTGTTCACGCCATCGCGGCGCATCACGGCGAGGTGCAGCCGGAGACGGTCGAGGCATTCATCGTCGCGACCGCGGACGCGATCTCCGGCGGGCGGCCCGGCGCGCGGCGCGAGATGGTGGACCTCTATATCAAGCGACTCGAAGCGCTGGAGAGCATCGCGAACTCGTTCCCCGGCGTGGAACGTTCCTTCGCCATCCAGGCTGGCCGTGAAGTGCGCATCGCCGTCAAACCGGATGTCGTGGACGATCTGACGGCAACGCGCCTCGCGCGGGATGTCGTCAAGAAGATCGAGGAGACGATGGAATATCCGGGCCAGATCAAGGTAACGGTCATTCGGGAGATGCGAGTCGTGGATTATGCCCGCTGACGACGGCCTCGGTTTCATCCCATCGGCATCCCGGCCGGCTCCTTCCCAACCGGGGAAAGGGCCGCCGGTCTTGCGTTTCCTCATCGTTGGCGACATCTTCGGCCAGCCCGGGCGGCAGGGGGCCGCGCACTTCATCCCCAGGATTCGCAAAGACTATGGCATTGACTGTGTGATCGCCAACGGCGAGAACGCGGCGGGCGGGCGCGGCCTGACGCGCGCCACGGCGGAAGAACTCTTTCGTACGGGGATTGACGTGCTCACGCTGGGGAATCATACGTGGTCGCAGCGAGAGATGATCACCGTCCTCAAGGATGAGCAGATCCCGATCGTACGGCCGCAGAACTATCCACCGGGCGTACCCGGACGGGGATATTTTGATCTGGAAGTGCGCGGCGCGCAGGTGCGCGTCGTCAGTCTGATGGGCCGCGTCTTTTTGTCTGACAGCCTCGATGACCCCTTCCGGGCGGCGGACGAATTGCTGCATATGACCCCGGACGATGCGATTATCCTCGTTGATTTCCATGGTGAGGCAACCAGTGAGAAGGTCGCGATGGGGTGGCATCTGGATGGACGCGTGGCAGCGGTCTTTGGCACGCATACGCACATCCCGACGGCGGACGCGCGAATTCTGCCACGCGGCACCGCCTTCGTCACCGATCTCGGCATGGTCGGGCCGCAGCATTCGGTGATCGGCAGCGACGTGGAACCGGTGTTGCGCCGGTTCCTGACCGGCATGCCGGCCCGATTTGAGGTGGCGAGTGGCCCAATCACCTTCAATGCCGTTATCATCGAGGTAGATCGCCGGACCCGGCGCGGGCGGGGTATCTGGCGGCGGGACGTTTGGGATGCGGACCTCTAGGGCGTTCGTGGCCGGGAATATGCACCGTGCTCTGCACGAAGGGCGCGATCGGGTCGGGTTCCACGGAAGGATCGAGGAGGAGAATGGACCGGATACTGCGTGGGTTGCGAATCGGGCCGGAGGCGGCTTCCGCGCCCGATGCGTTAACCAATCAGGAGGAATCTGTGATGCAAACCGCACCCCCCGCCTACGAGCCGGTACGTGAAGAGGAGGAAACGGCCACCGCGCACGTTGCGGCGGTGGGCAAGCGTAGCGACATCCTGAAGGTATCGTCCCGCTCGCGTCCAAGTGCGGTGGCGGGCGCGATTGCCGGGGTTGTCCGCGAATCGGGCCGGGCCGAAGTGCAGGCAATCGGCGCGGGCGCTACCAACCAGGCAGTCAAGGCCGTTGCGATTGCCCGTGACTATCTCGCGGAGACGGGCATCAACGCGGTCTGTTTGCCTTCTTTCATTGATGTCGTCATTGATGATGAGGATCGCACCGCGCTGCGATTGATCGTCGAGCCGCGATAGCCAACGCGAAGCCATACAGGGGGCGTTCGCGGCGCCCCCGCCGTGTGAAGGAGTGCGTGGTCCATGGCCGAGGCAGGGCAACTCCCACAGGCATTCTTCCCGATTGAGTTGCACTGCCACTCTACGGCTTCCGACGGGATGTGTCCGCCCGCGCGCGTCGTGGCGATGGCGGCCGCACGCGGGGTGCGAGTGCTTGCGCTCACCGATCACGACACCACGGCGGGCATCGCCGACGCGGCAGATGCGGCGACCACATTCGGTATGACGTTGATTCCCGGTGTCGAACTGACGTGCTCGGCCACACGGGGTGAAGTTCATCTGCTCGGCTATTTCGTCGCGGTCGGCAACGAGCCGTTTCAGCGACGGCTCGCGCAGTTACGCGATGGACGTGACGCGCGTGGGCAGGCAATCGTCGCGAAACTGAACGCGCTTGGCATCCCGGTACGATGGGAGCGTGTCAAGGCAATCGCGGGTTATGGCGCGGTTGGGCGGCCGCATGTTGGCCGGGCATTGATCGAAATTGGGGCGGTGGCCACGGTTGACGAAGCCTTTGATCGCTATATCGGCGGTGGCCGCCCCGCGCATGTCGGGCGACAGCAGTTATCGCCGGTCGAAGCGGTGCAACTCATCCGCACGGCGGGCGGCGTCCCGGTGCTCGCCCATCCGCTCAGCGTCGCCGATCTGGAAGCGACTCTTGCCGAGATGATCCCGGCGGGCCTGCTCGGTATCGAGGCATACTATGGCGCGTACTCGCCCGACGAACGCGCATCGCTCGCGAAAATCGCCGCCCGTCACGACCTCCTCACGACGGTCGGTAATGACTTCCATGGCGATGTTCACGGCGGCGCGGTAATGGGCGGCACGATTGGGCCACCGGATGTGCTCGATCGTCTCGTCGCGGTGACAATAATGGGGAGCGCGAACCGCTAAGACGCCAAGGACGCCAAGAAACACATATGACCATGCCGCGATTGTAGCGTATCATCATTGCATTGATGACGTGTCGTACCGTCGAATGTCTCCTCATTCCGTGGCGTCCTTGGCGTCTTGGCGGTTCAATCACTTCGAGAAAGGCAGGGGCGCATGGCGGCAGGTCATCGGTTTACGCTCAGCGCGTTCGGGGACGAGATCGCGGCGGACCTTGCCGAGCAATTGGACGTAATGCAGCGGGAGGGCATTCCCGCGCTCGAATTCCGGAGCGCATGGGGAAAGAATATCCTCGACCTGTCGGATGATGAGGTGCGGCAGGCGAAGGGGTTGCTCGATGCGCGTGGCATGCACGTTTCCGCCATCGGCTCGCCCATCGGCAAGGTGAAGATCACCGACGATTTCGGCGCGCACCTCGAGCGGTTCCGCCGCGCGCTCGCGGTGGCGAATATGCTCGATGCGCCGCGTATCCGTATCTTTTCCTTTTTCATTCCGGCGGGCGAGGATGCCGCACGGTATCGTACGGCGGTGATGGACCGGCTGCTGATGCTCACGCATCTCGCCGAGGAGGCGGATGTCACGCTCTGGCACGAGAACGAGAAGGAGATTTACGGCGACATCGCCACACGCTGTGCCGACATTCACAC
Source organism: Chloroflexia bacterium (assembly GCA_025928215.1). GTDB lineage: Bacteria > Chloroflexota > Chloroflexia > Thermomicrobiales > JALYUS01 > JALYUS01. The sequence goes on from JAICJW010000083.1 coordinate 8,081, forward strand.
GACGATCCGCTCGCCGCATCTGCGAGCCGCGTTCGACCCCGCCAATTTCGTCCAGTGCGGCGTCCGCCCGATGGATGAGGCGTGGCCACTCCTCGCCGATGTCTCGACCCATATTCACATCAAGGACGCGGTGATGGCGGATGGGCATGTTGTCCCGGCGGGCGAGGGAGATGGGCAGGTGAAGGAGCTGCTGCACGCGCTGGTGAAGCGTGGCTATCGCGGCTACCTGACGCTCGAACCGCACTTGAAGGCGGCGGGGCCATACGGCGGCTTCTCCGGCCCCGCCCTCTTTCACACCGCTGTCGAGGCCTTGCGGGGGCTTCTGAATGAGGTTGAAGGGAGCAACGCATAATGGCTGCCCCACCGATGCGCTTCGGCTGTTGCGGTGGCATCGCGGATGCGCCGCTGATCCACGATGCCGGATTCGACTACATCGAACTGCCTGTCGGCACGCTGATGAGCGCGACCGATGAAGCGGCCTACCGGCGGATCATGGACGAAATCCGGGCGATGGGCGTGCCCGTCGAGGCATGTAACGTCTTTATCCCTGCGACCTTGAAAATCACCGGGCCGGAGGTCGCGCGGGAGCCGCTCTGGCAGTATGCGGAGACGGCGCTGCAACGGATGGGTGAGATCGGCGTGCGCGTTTGCGTCTTCGGCAGCGGCGGCGCGCGTTCGATCCCCGACGGATTCGACCGGGCGACCGCGGGCGATCAACTGGCGGCCTTCCTCGATCATGTGCAGGAGGCGAGCGCGCGGTATGCTGTTCGCGTCGTCATTGAACCACTCAATCGCGCTGAGTCCAATGTTTTCAATTCGGTCGCGGAATCGGACGACTTCACCCAGGCGCGCGGCCTCGCGGGGATTGGCGTGCTCGCCGATCTCTATCACCTCTCCGTCGAAGGCGAGACCTACGATGGGATGGTGGCGGCGGGCGACCGCCTCGGCCATGTTCATGTCGCGGATGCCGACCGGAGCGCGCCGGGAGAGGGGGCGCCAACCGATTACGCGGGCTTCTTCCAGACGCTGAAGCGCATGGATTATGCGGGTACGATCAGCATTGAGGCCCGCTGGCACAAGACGATTCGCGATGAACTGCGGGGAACCGACGCGATGGATCGCGAAACCGAGCATCACCGGGCGCTCGCCTTCGTTCGCCGCCAGTGGGACACGACGTAAGAGAGGGAAGCAGTGGCAAAAAAGGGCAAAGAGAAGGATCGGGGCAAAGCAAAGAAGGCGAAGAAGGCCGCGACGCAGCCAATGCCCGCGATGCCGGAGCGCGAGAAGGTCGGCTTCGGCATCGTTGGTGGCGGGGTAATCGGGCCGCTGCACGCGCAGGCGATCACGGCCCAGCCGGACGCGCGCCTTGTCGCCGTCTGCGATATTGTGCCGGGCGCGGCGGAAAAACTGGCGGGCGACTACGGTGCGGAGGCGATGACTGATCTCGACGCGATGCTCTCGCGCGACGATATACAGGTCGTCTCGGTCTGTGTGCCGAGCGGGTTGCACGCCGAGATCGGCGTCAGGGCGGCGCAAGCGGGCAAGCATGTTATCTGCGAGAAACCGATTGACATCACGCTCGACGCGGCGGACCGGCTGATCGCCGCGTGCGACGAAGCGGGCGTCAAGTTGCAAGTGATCTCGCAGCATCGCTTCGGCGCGGGGATGCAGCGGCTGAAACAGGCGATTAACGATGGCGCGCTCGGCACGCTCGTGATGGGCAATGCGGAAATTTTCTGGTATCGCGCGCAAGCGTACTACGACAGCGGCGGCTGGCGCGGCACCTGGGCGCTCGATGGCGGTGGCTGTCTGATGAATCAGGGCGTGCATTACGTGGACTTGCTCCGCTGGGCGATGGGGCCGGTAGCGAGCGTCACCGCGAAGGTGGGGACGCTCGCCCACGAGCGGATCGAAGTTGAGGATGCCGCCGTCGCCGTGATCCAGTTCGCAAACGGCGCCATCGGCTCGCTGATCGGCACAACGGATGCCTTCCCTGGCTATACTTGCCGGTTGGAGATCGTCGGCACGGAGGGATCCGTGATCCTCGAAGATGGCGAGATCAAGGCGTGGAACCTGAAAGCCGAGGTCGGCGAGGTCGGCGCATACGGTCGAAGCAAAGAGGCGAAGCGGGCCGAAGCGTCCCAGAATGGTAAGGGAACGGGCCAGGGAGCGGCTGATCCAGCGGCCATCTCGTGGGGTGGACATGCCGTCGAGGTGCGCGACATGATAGACGCTATCCGGGAAGAGCGCGCCGTCGCGCTGCCCGGGCCGAGCGCCCGCGATGCGCTCGAACTGATCCTCGCCGTCTATCGCTCCGCCGAGACCGGGCGCGAGGTGAAGATGCCGATGCACCCGAAATGGCGGCCGGGGACGAAGAAGGTCGCTGTCGTCGCAATCCCCCCGGCAAAGAAGACGCCGCCCACCCGACGCGTGGCGGCAGCACGAGCAGGAGCACCATGAGCATTAAACTTGCCTACAGCACCCTCGCCTGCCCGGAGTGGTCACTGCGGGAAATGATTGACGCGACGAAGCGATACGGCTTCGATGGGATCGAGATGCGCCTCCTCGATGGCGAAATCGTCCCGCCGAACCTGCCGCCGCACGACCGCGAGCGGGTAGCGACCGAATGCAAGGCGGCGGGCGTGCCGATCTGCTGCCTCGATACCTCGCTCCGTATCGCGACGAGCGCGACGGATGCCGACGCGCGCCTCGAAGCGGAGCGGGACGCGGCGGCGTACCTCGAACTCGCCTCTGCGTGGAGCGCGCCACTCATTCGTGTCTTCGGTGGCGAACCGCAAGGCGGAAAAAGCCCGGCGGACATCGTCGCGCCGATGGCGGATCTGCTGAGCAAGATCGGCCAGCGGGCCGAACAACTCGGCGTCGCTGTCGCCCTCGAAACGCACGATTCCTTCGCCGCATCCCCCGATGTGATGCGCGTGCTCGATCAGGTGCAAAATCGGCATGTTGGCGTATTGTGGGACACCCACCATCCGTACCGGATGGGCGAATCTGTCGCGGAGACGTACGCGCGCGTCGTCTCTCGCCTCCTGCACGTCCACGTCAAGGACGCGCGAAAAGATGAAACCGAGCGCACCGGCTGGAAACTCGTCCTGCTCGGTGAAGGTGAGGTGCCCGTTGGTGAGACGGTGACATATCTCCGTGGCGTTGGCTACGACCGCTGGGTCGCGGTCGAGTGGGAAAAGAAATGGCATCCCGAGATCGAACCGCCGGAGACCGCGCTACCGCATGACGGGGCGCTGCTGCGGCAGTGGCTGAACGGGTAGGCCTCACCCCCCGGCCCTCCTCCTTTGTCCCACGGCAAAGGAGAGGGGAGCGAGATGCGGAAAGATCGTATTGATTGGGTAACCCACAGCACATGGATTGAATCACCCCCTCTCCTTTGCTTCCGAGCAAAGGAGAGGGGGCCGGGGGGTGAGGTTTCTGGACGATCTGTATGCCATCTTGCAAGTGCAGCCGCATGCCGACGGAGATGTCATTCAGGCGTCGTATCGGCGGCTGGCGCTCTTGTACCACCCGGATCGCAACCCGGAGCGGCGCGCGTGGGCGGAGGAGCGGATGAAGCGTGTCAACGCGGCATATACCGTCCTGAGCAACACGAACCGGCGTCAGACGTACGACCGTCGCCGGTTCGGCACGAGCAGCCCGCGCCCTCCGGCCCGCCCGGCGACCGCACCGGCGGCGACACGATCCCATGCCCCATACCCGACGGAGACGGAAAACGATTGGTATCACCTCCATGTCTACGCGCAGGGACGCATGGTGCCGGAGAGCGAGGCGGTCGCTGAGGAGACGCTTCAGCACGATCTGACCGAATTTATGCGCCTCGTCGCTCCTCCCGGTGCGGGCAATGTCGCGCTCGGTGATCTGCTCAATTCCGCCGCGATCAGCCAGTATGTAGCCTATACGCCGTATGGTCAGGCAATCGCGCGGCTCACTTTGCGCACCGCGCTCCCCCTGCTGCGGGTCTATGCCCGCGACGACGCGCCGGATGCCGAGCGGCTACGGCGCATCGTCGCGCACGTCAATGACCTCATGCAGGATCGGATGGGCACCGAGGGGCTGAAAATGATCATCAAGGGTAAGAATATCGTTGCCGACTGGGCGGGCCTACTCCTTACCGTGATCAATTTCCTCTGGGGCGATGCATAGGAACCTCACCCCCGGCCCCTCTCCTTCGCCAGACAGACCTTCTATCATCTCCAACCTGAGAGCGAAGGAGAGGGGAGGGGAAGATGCATCGCCGTGGTCTTCGTTCAACACATCCCACACATCCCGCATTTCTCCCCCTCTCCTTTGCCTCATGACAAAGGAGAGGGGGCCGGGGGGTGAGGTCCCCTATCCCCCGTGTTCCTTTGCGAAGTGGAGCAGGTCATCCAGTGTCACCGTGGGGAGTGAGACGTAGCGGAACCCGCCATCCGGGTCGTAGAGCAGGACATGCCCGGACGGTGTGGGCAGGAGCGCGGCATCGCCGGGAGCGGAGCCTGCCTGCGGGAAGACCCAGGGCAGTGACCGAAGCATCACGCGCTCGTCCGCGCGCGGGGAGACGACAAAGCCGTAACCGGCCAATAACGAACGCATCGGCAGTGTCGTATCCACCGACTCCACCAGCCCCGCGACGGCCGCTTCCAGTAACCACATCGCTCGCTACCGCTTTCTCATGATCGGACAAATATCACACCGGCACGATAGCAGAGGCGGCGTGATCTGTCTCTGCTACACTGATCGCCATGAACGATGACCCGCGCTCTTCACCACCAGAGGCGCCAGGACCGCAGCGCACCGGCGACTGGAAAGCGATCCTTCGCGATCTCCACGTCACGCCGAGCCGGCGGATGGGCCAGAATTTCCTCGTTGACCGCGCTGTTCTCGCCGGGATCGTGGATGCGGCGGGCGTCCGGCCGGGCGAGACGGTCATCGAGGTCGGGCCGGGGCTGGGCATCCTGACAGCGGCGCTGGCGGCGGCG
>JAICJW010000162.1 GCA_025928215.1 Chloroflexia bacterium
CGTTTTTCGTGCCGCCACGCAGCGCGTATACGCCCCAGGCGCCACGACTCTTCAGCGCGAGCCTGCGCGAGAATATCCTGCTGGGGCTGCCGGAAGAGGATGCGCAGCTCAGCGAGGCGCTGCGCGCGGCGGCGCTGGAGGCGGGGTTGGAGACGCCGGTCGGCACCCGCGGCGTCAAGCTCTCCGGTGGTCAGGTGCAGCGCGCGGCGACGGCGCGCATGTTCGTGCGCGATGCCGCGTTGCTGGTGATTGACGACCTCTCCAGCGCGCTGGATGTCGAAACGGAGCGTGTGCTGTGGGAGCGGTTGTTCACCGGCGACAGGGTGACGTGCCTGGCGGTCTCGCACCGCCGCGCCGCGCTGCGCCGCGCCGACCATATCGTCGTGATGAAGGAGGGTCAGGTCGAAGCCCAGGGCACGCTCGCATTCTTGCTGGAGCATTGCGCGGAGATGCGCTCCCTGTGGCACGATGCGGACGACACGACTTCGGATAGTCGCACCGCATGAGTCGGTTGCTTCATCGCACCGCCGGCGGCAATCGCTACTGCCCGTAGCGCCAGCGCTCGTAATGCTGGCCGATGTTGCCCATCTCCACCTTGAATGCGTCGCTGTTCCCCGCCGTGTAGGTGAGGACGCGGCGCTCGAAGACCTGGATCACGACCTGCCGCTGCACGCCGGCCACCTTGACGGTTGCCACGAACGGTTCACTGATCGCGTAACCGATGACGCCCATCCCTGCTTTCGCGCGATAGGCGGCGAATGCGGCGGGAAGATTATGCTTCGTCGTTCCGTCATAGACGGTGAGGGTTGTGTCGGCTTTGGCGACTGCCCGCACATCGTTGCTGCTCGTCGGGGCGGCTTCCGTCACATCGCCTGCCGCGGAGACGCTCGCGCTTACGGACGTACCGATCTTGGAGGGCGCGGGAGCGAGCAGTTCCGCGGCGCGATCATTGAGGGTCGCATACGTGGGGCCGGGAGAGTCGGGATCGCCCGCGATAGGGATCGCGGCGGGGGCATGCGACTCGAAGGCGTCGTTGCCGAGTTGGATCCGGCCGGTGATCAGTTCGGTCGCGAGCAGGCCATTGGTGACGGTGCCGGTTGTCGCGTCCGCCAGTTCCATCCGGCCCTTATCGAAATACTGAACGAGGCGGTACCCGCCGGTTGCATCACGGTATTCTTCCTCCTTCGGAGCGGCGAGCGCCGGCCCCCAGAGGTTGCGCACGCTGGTCTCGCCCGCGCTCCATTGCTTCTGAAAGGTGCGGGCCGCATAGTCTACCGACTGCGGCAACGGCGTGGGCGGCGCAGGGTGGGCCGCCGGCGCGGGCTGGACTTGCTTCGCGGTCGGAGCGGACGAAGCGGGGTGGCTCATTGGCTTGCTCTTGCTATATCCCGGCCAGTCCGCGCGGGGGTATGCCCAGCCGAGGAAATGTGATGTGTGATCATTCCACCATTGAACGCCGTACTGCTTCACATGACCGCCGCCTCCAACGCCGACAAACTGGCCCTGACCGAGGAAGATCCCGACGTGGCCATCGTTGTAATTGCCGGCATTCCGGTCGAAGAAGACGATCACACCGGGGGGCGCATGTTGCAGACTGGCGAGCGTCTGCCGTGTCGGATCGCCGGACTTCCCGAGCGCGAGATACATGTCGTACGCGGTCGGGTACTGCGCCGTAACACCGAAGGCGTTCTCGACAAATTGGTCGCAGAGCGTCACGCCATCCTCGATCCAGAGCCGGGGAGCGCTCATCTCCTGGGTCGCCCAGAGCACTGCTTGTTGCAGGCGCGGGTCGGAGTTCGGGTTGGAGACCCCCGACGCGCCGACCGGCCGGGCCACGAGTGAGAGCAGGAGCGTCATGAGGAGCAATCGCGGTGTGAGCCGTATCATGTGCCGCTGGAAAAACCGCATGCCGAAAAGAGTCCGCCAAAAGACCAACCGTTCCCACCCCCACGAATACGTCAGTCTCCTCGCGTCGGGAGTTGCGCGGACATTGGGCATCCGGGCAGCTGTGAGGCACTCCCAACCAGTGAAGACCTTTGTTATATTCAAGTATATTATATGTGTCAAGGCCACAATAAAATAAGGAGATTACAGATAATCTCGATCTCTCCGTTGCGTGCGTATTTGGAGCAGGCTGAATTGCGGCGTGCCTACGACCAGACGACGAGGGCGATACCGATGACGGTAAGGAGTGTGCCCGTCACGGCGCGCATGCCAGGCCGCTCGCCGAGGAGGAGCATCGAAAGGGGAAGAGCGAAGAGGGGTGCGGTCGCGCCGAGTACCGCCGTCCGCCCCGCCCCGGCGATCTTCAACGCGCCGAGATACGAAATGCTGGCGAGGCCGGTGCCGAAGATGCCGATCACCGCGAGGAAGAGAAAGGTCCGCCCGCCGAACTGCCGCAGCGGGATGTTGGCCTTGCCGCGCGACGCGACCAATAGCACGCAGGCGGCGACGGGCATGCGGATCAGGTTGACGGTGATCGGATCAGAATGATCGAGCGCCTTGCTCTGTACGACGGTCGAGAGCGACCAGCAGATCGCCGCGATCAGGCTGAAGGCGATGCCAATCGTGTTCGTGCGATCCACGACGACCGGCGCGGGCGCGGCGATAATCCCGACCGGCGCCGGTGCCCGCTTCGGTAGCGAAATGAGCACGACGCCCATCATCACGACGACCGCGCCGCCGAGTACCTGCACGCGGATCGGCTCGCCATTGAGGAGCCAGGCGAAAAAGACGGTGAAGAGCGGGAAGCAGCCGGAGACCGGCATCGAGCGCGAGACACCGATCAGCTTGATCGCATGATATTGGAGGGTGTCACCCGTCACCATGCCAATGCAGACACCGAGGACGATGTAGAGGATGGTGAGCGGCGACAGGTCACGCAGTGTGCCGGGATCGCGCACGATCAAGAAGAGCAAAATGAAGAACGGGATCGTCACGACGCAGCGCCAGAAGTTGACCGCCACCGCGCCGAGCCGAGCCGTCTGCATGCGCAGGAGCGTGTTTGAGGTCGCCCAGATGATCGCGGCGATGAGGCCGAGCAGTTCACCGAGGCCCACGCGTTATCCGTCCTCAAGATCGGCGAGGACGCCGAGCGACACGGGTTGCACCGGTGGGCGGGCCGTCATCGGTGCGAGGGCATCGAGCGACAGCCCCGTCTCCACCACGACGATGGCGGCGATCGCATGGCTGCACCAGCGCCCCTGACACATCCCCATCCCGGCGCGCGTTCGCCGCTTCACATCATTAAGCGTCCGCGCGCCTTCAGCAATCGCCGCCGCTATTTCCGCCCCGGTGATCTCCTCGCAGCGGCAGACGGTCGTTCCGCTCATGTCCGTCATCGCGCCGCCTCCGTCACGCGCACCGATTGCCAGATAGCCGCATGGATCGGGCGGAATGCGCCAGCGGTTATTGTCACCGGGAACGCGCCAAAAGCCAGCTTCTTCTTGCCGAGCCGGTCGGCAATCGCTGCCGCCGCGACACGCCCGTGCAGCATCGCGCTTCCTACATCCCCGACGCCCGCCGCGTCTCCGGCGACGAAGACGCCCGGCACGCTCGTTTGCATCTTGGCATCGTGGCGCGGCACATGCCCGCCGAGTGCGGCACTCCAGACCATCGCGCAGTCCACCATCCGGGTAAGCTCGTTCGCGGGCTGCATTCCCTCGGCGAGAATCAGGGTATCCTGCTCTCGCGTCCACGCCGGCGCGGCCGATTCGCCGCGCTTCTCGACTGTCGCCAGCGTCCGGTCGGCACCGGCGAGCGCGTGCAAGCCATCGGCGGACGGGACGTGCGTCGGTTGCATCCCCGCCTCGCGCACTGCCTGTTCGACGCGCGCGGCGATCGGGTCGCTGCCGACGATCAGGGCGTGCATGCCTGGCCGGACCCGCCAGCGATGGAACAGCGTCAGGGCGGCAGTCGCAGTCAGCACGCCGGGGAGAGTGGCGCCGGGAAACGGGGTGAAACGGTCCACCGCACCCGTCGCGATCAGTACGATCTCTGCCTGTAGGAGATCGCTCCGCTCGGCATCCGTGCCGTGATTGATCGCGAGACCGAGCGTGCGATCCTCGAACAGCCCCCAGACGAGCGTTCGCGGCAGCAACGTTGCGCCCGCCGCCGCTGCCTGCCAGAGCAACGCGCCGATGGCGAAGCCGTACAGCCCAACGCCGTCGTACGCATGGGTCTGGAGAGCGAGCGCGCCGCCCGGCTCTCCACCGCAGTCAACGAGCGTCACCTGGACGCCGCGGCGGGCCGCTTCGATTGCCACCGCAAGCCCCGCCGGGCCACCGCCCACAACCGCCAGTTCGGTGCGCATCGTCATCGCGGCGTCGGGGCGTCCCACGCGCCGAGGCCATGCTGTGTCTCGACGCGCATCCCCGCGCGCACCGGTGTTATGCACGTGCGCACGCCGGGCACACCGTCAATCTGCATGGCGCAATCCCCGCAGAGACCGATCGCGCAAAAGACGCCGCGGGCTTCGCTCGTGCGGATCGTCGTGCGGCAGATGCGCCGACCGTGGGCGAGGAGTGTGGCCGCCACCGGTTCCCCGGCGCGGGCATCGAGCGACTCGCCATCCACCGTAATCGGGACGGTTTCCGCGGTGGGGAGCGGGCCGAGATGCGGGTGCGCGACGATGCGGAAGGGTGCATCACTCACGGCGGGTACTCCTCTGCGAAGGCGGGAACAACGCACGGGATTGTGGCACCGGCGACAGCCGCGTGTCAAGGCGAACGATAGCCGATAAACGCGCCTCAATTCAGCGCCATGTCATCAGAGGAAACGATGGTGACGGGCTGGAAGCATGTCACCACCTGTAATCACCCGTGCTATGATTGCGCCGACAGCCTGAAGGATGCCTAAATCATGTGAGCCATACAGCGAAAGGGAGGCGACGATGCCCACGAATGATTTGCACGGTGCGCCGATCACGATTGTCGGCGCGGGAGCGATCGGCGGGACGGTCGGCGCGTTCCTCTCCGACGCCGGTTATGCTGTCACGCTCGTGGATCGCGACGCCGCCCATGTACGGGCGATTAACGAGCGCGGGCTGCGGATTACCGGCGTGCGGGGCGACCGTGTCTTTCACCCGCGCGCCATCCATGGCGACGACCTGCACGGCCCGCTTGGCGTGACGATCCTCTGCGTCAAGGGACATTTCACTGAGGATGCGATGCGGCAACTCGGCCCGCTGCTCGCACCCGATGGCTACATTCTCTCGCTCCAGAACGGCATGAACGAGAAAGTAATCGCACGGCATGTCGGCGAGCAGCGGACGGTCGGCGCATTCGTCCACTTCGGCGCGGACCTGATGGAGCCGGGGCACATCCAACTCGGTACGGAGCAGACGATCTTCATTGGCGAACTCGATGGCCGGGTGACGTCGCGCGCCGAGGCAGTGCGGGAGATGCTCTCCCACGTCATGCCCGCCGAAGTGACATCCAATATTTGGGGATTCTTGTGGGGCAAACTCGTCTACGGCGCGATGGCCTTCGCCTGCTCGACCGTGGATGCCTCCGTGCCGCAGGTGATGGATGACCCGCTCGGTCGCCGCGTCTGCTACGAAGCCTCCGCCGAGGCGTACCGCGTCGCGAAATCGCAGGTGGACCGGTTGGAAAACATCGGCGAGTTCAATCCCAACCTCTTCGCCCCCGGCGATGATGCGATGGCACGCGGCGAGAGCGCCCTGATGGCGATGGCGAACGCGATGCGCGCCTCCGTCAAGCAGCACATGGGCATCTGGCGCGATCTAGCGGTCAAGAAGCGCAAGACGGAAGTGGACATGCAGGTTGCTGTGATCGTCGAAACGGGCCGCGCTCAGGGTATCCCAACGCCCGTCAACGCCGCCGTCCTCGCCGTCATCCACGAAATTGAGGACGGCCAGCGCGGCATGGAATGGAGCAACCTGCAGGAGATCGCCACGCGGGGCGGTTTGGGAGGGGGGAAGTAGCGGGGATCCATCTATGAATGCCGTAGGATCAGAATTGCTCATCGTCATTCGCCCCGCCGAGGAAGGCCAACGGGATTTCCTGGAGGTGCAGTTCTCACCGCACAGTCGCTCGTACCATCACTAAAGGTGTCAAGTCAGAGGTGTGCGGACGCCGCGAGAGGAAATCCTCGCGGTTCGTCGCTCACCGTTGCTTGCCGATTGATTGCTACCGTTCCAATGGTAGCGGGACCCATCGCCGCTCGCGGAAGGAGAGTTCGACGGCGTTGATGGCGTCCTGCACCCAGGCACCGTCGGTGAAATCGCCCTGGCTCGGCACGTCGTCAATGATCTCATCGAGGAAGTTGGCGATCAGGTTGGCGTAGAAGAGCGAGCGCCACGATTCGTTGTTGCTGCCGCCACGCGGGTAGAAGCGGGCGGGAATCTCCCGCTCGACGAACTCCACGGCATCCGGTGTGGCGATTTTGATCGTCTCCGCCTTGCCGAACTCCTCGATCAGGCGGCAGATGATCGCCCCCTTCTCGCCGTAGAGGCGCGCTTCGATGCCGGGGTAGTTGCCGACGGTGACGAAACTCGTCTGGATTGAGGCGAGCGCGCCATTCGTGTACTCCGCGAGGTAGAGGTCGCCGTCGTCAATGTTCATCCGCATCATCCGCCCCGTCGCGCGTACCATCCGCTGGGGGATGAAGTTGCGCATCGTGCCGACAACCTGCGCGTAGTCCGCGCCAACCCACCAATGACTCAGGTCAATCACCGGCGCGCCATAGTTTTCGAGCGACGAGACCTGAATTACGGACTGATCCGCGTCCGGGTTCACTTGCCGGAGGGGCGTTTGTGGGTCGAGCCACTGCGAGTTCTGCTCGTAGCCATTGAAGATGAACGGCGTGCCGACGAAGCCCTGATCAATCAACTCCTTCGCGTAGCGGACGCCGGGGCTATAGCGGAAGGTGAAGCCGAGCTTGGTCTTGAGGCTCTTCGCTTTCGCCGTCTCTGCCGCTTTGCGCGTCTCGCGGAAGTTGGAGGCGACGGGTTTCTCGCAGAGCACATGCTTGCCCGCATCGAGCGCGGCAGTTGCCAGTTCGTAGTGCGTATGCGAAGGCGTGACGATATCAATGACATCAACGTCGGGGCGTGAGACGACTGCCTGCCAGTCGTCCGTTGCATGAGGGATGGTGAAACGGCGGGCGCACTCCGCCGCGCGTTCCCGCTCCACATCGCAGATTGCGACGATCGTGCAGCGGGGATCGCGCTGCCAGCCGGGGATGTGCGCCCCCTGTGCCCAGGCACCCGCTCCAAGCACACCGACTCGTATCGTGCCGCTCTTCATCTCTGCTTCTCCGCGATCACTTGTCGGGGTGCATCGCATGCGCCCCGACAGGTTGGGCTATCCCTTATCCAACGCCTCCAGGACGGGTGCCAATCGTTCGACGCCTGCGACGGTGCGCGGGTTTGTCCAGATTTGGATGTGCGAGATGCCCTCGTCCGCGAAGGCGCGGAGTTGCGCCGCCATCTCCTCCGGTGTGCCGGTGATCGGCGTTGGGTCTGCCTGCGGACGGTTCCAGACCGGCGGCGCGTCAGGCCGGTTAATGAAGTCCACAAGGACCGTCACCGTGCGGGCGAGCATCGCCGGGTCGCGCCCGACCTCGGCGCAGGCCGCGTCCACGCGCTCGCGGAGCGGTGGGATTTCCGTAGCGTGGCTATCGCCGAAGACGAGATAGCGATTCCACATATCCGCGTACTGTGCGGTGAGGCGGAGCATCCGCTCGCCCGTCGTGCCGATCATAATCGGCGGGCCGTTCGGGCGCGGGCCGCGAATGCGCAGTTCGCAGTCCCGCGCGGAGTAGAAGCGGCCCGCGAAATCAATCGCGCCGGTGCGCAGCAGCGTGTGAATGATCGTCAATGCTTCCTCGAAGCGGCTGGCGCGGTGATCGTAGGGGAAGCCGAAGGCGCGGTACTCCGGTTCGTGATAGCCCGCGCCGATGCCGAGGATCAGCCGCCCGCCGCTCATCTCGTCAATCGTGTCCGCCATTTTGGCGAGGTAGGCCGGGTTGCGGAAACTGGTGCTGAGGACGAGCGTCCCGAGTTCCACGCGCTTCGTGACAGCGGCGAACCCGGCGAGGAGCGACATGCAATCGTACGCGCCCTGCGCGATTTCGGTGAAGCGATAGATGAGATGGTCCGGGAGCCAGACGGAATCGCAGCCAATCTCCTCCGCCCGCTGCGCCATCGCCATCAGGTCCGCCCATTTCGGTGTGACCCCATTCATTTGCAGTTCGCCGGTCGGCAGAAAGACCCCGATCTTGCATGGACGCGGCATGATTACCCCCTTCATCTACCGGAAACCGATTGAACCGCAAAGGCGCATCAGTTTCTCCCTCGTTATCCTCGGTCGAGGAGTTCCAGCACCGGCGCGAAGGCTTCAACGCCCGCGCTGCTGGTCGGCGTCAGCCAGATTTGGACGTGCGAAATGCCCTCGCGGGCGATGGCGCGGAAGGTATCGGCGATCTGCTCCGGCGTGCCGGTGATCGTCTCATTACCGGGCATCGTCCGACCCAGAAGCGAGACGCCGACCGTCAGCGTGCGGCCAAGCGTGGCGGGGTCGCGGCCCTGCGCGATGCAGGCGGCGTCAATCGCCTCGCGCAGTGGGGGGATGGCGGCGATGTCGGTACTGCGGCGGATAATCCAGCCATTCCACAGGTCGGCGTACTGCGCGGTGAGGCGGAGCATGCGCTGGCCGGTGGCGAGCGTGCCGATCATCACGGGCGGGCCATTCGGGCGCGGCCCCGCCGGGCGGCGTTCCAGTTCGTGCGCCGAATAATGCTTCCCCTCGACGTTCGCGATGCCGTCGTGGAAGTAGTGATGGATGATCGTCATTGCCTCCTCGAACCGGCTGATGCGGTTGTCGTACGAGAGGCCGAGAGCGTGATGCTCGTAGCCGGAATCGCCGCCGCCGATGCCGAGGATCACCCGCCCGCCGCTCACTTCCTCAATCGTGTCCACGATCTTGGCGAGCACGCCGGGGTTGCGGTAGCCGGTGCAGGAGACGAGGGTGCCGAGTTCGACGCGCGGCACGCTGGCCGCGATCGCGCTGATCAGCGTCCAACAATCCCAGAAGCCGGACGCCGCCTCCTTCTCTCCGCGCGGCGGACCAACCGGGTTCAGGCCGAGATCGCCACGCGGGTAGAAGTAGTGGTCCGGGAACCAGAGTGAGTCAAACCCCGCCTGCTCCGCCCGCTGCGCGAGCGCGACGATATTCGCCCACGCCGGTTTGCGCCCATCCGGCCCAACCTGCGCGTGTGGGAAGAATAATCCGACCTTCAATGGCCGTTTCATGGCGGATGTCGTGGACAACGGTACCCTCCTTCAATTGGGACGCGCGACACGAACC
>JAICJW010000252.1 GCA_025928215.1 Chloroflexia bacterium
CAGCAAGGCGGCGATGATCGCTCCAGTATCACCCATCACTCCGGCATGGACAACGCCGCGAATGGAGCCGAAGACGACGATGTCGCCCGCCGCCGTTAGTTCCGCACCGGGATTGACATCACCAAGCACCGTCAGATGGCCGGGGTGATGGAGGGACATACCGGAGCGAAAGGTGCGGCGGACGTAGCGCGTCGGCAGCTCGTCGCGCGGCATGACCGGGACGTGATGCGGCGATTCATCGCCGCGCACCGGCGGTTGCGGCATCGCACTGAGCGGGCTGTAGCCGAGCGTACGCAGCGTCGAGCGGCTATCGAAGCCGGTAGCAGTCGCCGTGCGGAGGGTGATACCGCGCTCTTCGAGCACCTGCCGCAGCACGGCGATCTCCTCGGCAATGACGGTGCGCGTGCCATAATCGAGCACGACCTCCGCGCCATGAAAGAACCCCTCCGCTCCGGCGATCCGCTGCCCGAGCGATAGCACGAGGTCCCGTGTTGTGCCGCGTTCGGGCAGTACGATCACGAGGCCGTCGCGCGTTCCCCGGACGACGATACGCGGTAGCCGTGCCTGCGACTCATTCACCCTACGCTCCCGTCCCCTTGCACCGATTACTACGGTTTCGGCGCGGCTCGCCCCTTGAAATACGCATTGAGAATATCATTCGCGGCCGGAGCGGCGAAGGTCGTCCCTTCGCCGCCTCCAACGATCAGCACCGCGACGACGACTTCGGGATTCTGATACGGTGCAAACGCCGTGAACCATGCGTGCTGCCGCGTATAGGTCAGCGGCTTGCCTTTGACGGCAATCGCGGCGCCATATTCCGCCGTACCGGTCTTTCCCGCCACGTCAACAGGCACATTAATCTTGCCGAACGCCGTACCACGCTTATCCCCGATGACCATACGCATTCCTTGCCGCACCAGGTCAAGATGCTCGGGCTTGACAAGCGACTGACGCAGCGGGCTTGTGTCCGCTTTCCGAATCTCATTGCCCTTGTCGTCGGTTATGCGGCGCACGAGATGGGGGGGATAGAACGTCCCGCCGTTGGCAATCGCCGCCGTTGCAACCGCCATCTGTAGCGGAGTGCAGGTGAAATACCCCTGCCCAATCGTGACATTGATCGTGTCGCCGAGCGCCCACGGGTCGCCATTCGGCGGATGATCCTTTTTCGTGAGGCTCGTCTTGTAGGCGGGTGTGGGCACGACACCGATTTCCTCATTGCTCAGGTCCGTCATCCCGGTCTTCGCACCGAAACCGAAATCCGTGAAGTATTTGTCCATCGCCTCGATACCAAGCCCCTGGAAGTCGTGCTTCACGACACCGGTCGGCAGATACTCGTAGTAATGCAGGTATTTGTCCGTCTCGGGGTCAATCTGGTGGGGTGCGCCGACGTTGTAAAAGAAGATGTCACAGGAATTCATGATCCCTTCAAGAACGGTTTGCGGCCCGTGGGGCGGGACGCCGGGATGCGCCGTCACCCAGCATGGTTTCGGGTCCCGCGTATTCTCGTCCGGCCCGTATTGCACGTAGATGGTGCCGGGGCAGTTGAACGTCGTATCCGGCTTGAGGATCCCCTCATTCAATCCCGCCGCCGCCATGAACGGCTTCAGCGTGCTTCCCGGCGCGTACAACTCGTACAACGCCTTGTTGAGCATCGGCTTCGTCACATTATCATCGAGATATGCCTTGATTTGCTGGCGGGCAGCGACGCGGTCGCCCGAATCAATGAAGACTTGATTATCATAGGCGGGCAGGCTGACCATCGAGAGCACTTCGCCATTGCGCGGATCGAGTACGACCGCGACGGCCGACTGCACTTCCGCGTTCGGGTCCACGGCGCGTGCGCCCGCCTGGGCAAGCGGCAACTGCTTGAGCAGCGCGTCCTGAACCGCTTTCTGCAGATTGACATCGAGCGTCAGTTCGAGGTTGTTCCCCGGCGTCGCGGGGATATACTGCGACGTGCCGCGATCCACCTCCTGGCTATCCACGAGATAGACGCGCGTGCCTTCCTTGCCGCGCATCTCATCTTCGCGCGCGGCCTCTAACCCCATCCGCCCGATCACATCGTCTGTTTGATAGATCGGCTCACCCGTCGCCGGGTCATTGCGGAGGTCTTCCGTAATCACCGGGCCGACATACCCGATGACGTGCGAGACGAGGGAACCGAGCGGGTAATGCCGCGCGAGCACCGTTTCATCCACGACCATACCGGGGAAATCAATGACATTCGCGTCGAGCGCGAGCGCGACGTACCGATCCAATCCCCGCGTGACGAGCGTGGGGCGATTCGGGTCCGGTTGGCTGGCGGGGGAGACGAGGTATTCCGCGTACCGCATGAACGCGATGCCGGGAATGTCGCCGATCGCTTTCTTGATCGGCCCGACTTCCTCTTTCGTGAGGGTCTTCTCGATGAGGATTGGCTGCTGGTTTGCCCGGCGCAGCATGCGGCCAATATTGATGTCGTCGTAGGTCGCGCTGTATTGCGCCAACCGCTTCGCGGCGTCCTCAACGGCGGTAGGCAGGGCCCGCGGCCCGAATGGCATGACGGTGATCGCCCATGCCAGCGGCACATACTTCTCGACTTCCGTGAACATCGCTTCACGGCGTGCCGGATCGGTCGGTAATTGGGAGCGGATGAGCGCAAGCCCCCAGGCCTTCAGATTCTCCGCGAGGATGATGCCGTTGCGGTCGGTAATCAAGCCGCGCGGCGCTTTCACGACCTGCTTGCGCAGATTCTGGGTCACCGCCGCTTGCGTCGCACTCTGATGATGGCCAAGTTGTAGGTAGCCGATCCGCCCGGTCACCGCCGCAAAACAGCCGGTAGCGAGACCTTTGAAAATGAACATCCGGCGACCGAGGAAGACCTCATCCGCGCTTCGTTCCTTCGATGATTCTTTCGTCGGCGTGCCGAAGCGGCGGTATTCGAGCCGCTGCGAGCCATAGCGCCGGTGATTAGTGCGCCGCAAAATCCGCATGTTTCCCCCACCGGCGCATCCAGAGTACGAACGGCATGCAAACGACCGCCGCCAGTACATCTGTGAGCGCGCGGGCAATACTGAATCGCCAGAGCGTGCTGAGCGGCAAGGGATGGCCCGCCGCGTTCGTCACGAGAAGAAAGACAACATCACTCAAGAGCGCCGCGACGAAGACCGCCACAAGCGCCCACGCGTGGTTATCACCAAACGCGATGTGCCGCACCGGATCAATCGCCAGCACGACTGCCATGAATGCGAGCGCATGCGCGCCAAGCGGTGCGAACAGGAGAAGATCGAGCAGAATACCCGCCGCGAACGCCCACACCATCCCCTCGCGGAGGCCGTGGTATCCCGCCCAGAGCGTGACAAGGACGAGGACGAGATTTGGGGTGACATCGAGCGGAAAGAGTGCCTGGATAATCGGCCCCTGCCCGAGCGCGAACAGGATCAGGAGCACCGCGAACAGTACGCGCGCGATCTCCCCACCCGCTCCTGTTCCGCGCTGATCCATCCCGCCTCCCGTCCGTCCCCGGCCTCTGTTCACCCCATCGCATCATAACATAATGTTTCGAAAAACGACGGTGGAGGTTGAACCCTCACGGCACAAAAGAGACCGGGAAACACGGAGCAGAAGGGGGTTACGTGGGGCTTCTTATCGCGTCTGCTTCGCGCGGGCGGCAGCGGCGGTATGCGCTGCTCCTTCCAGGGTGTCGTCGAGCGATGGGAGCGTCGCATCGCCGCCATATTTTCGGCGCAGCGCGAGGCCGATCAGATGATCCGCGAACGCGGGGTTTTTCGGCAGGAGCGATCCGTGCAAATAGCAGCCAAAGGCGTTTCGCGTCAGCGCACCCTCGGTGCCGTCCTGGCCGTTGTTGCCGTGCCCAACGACGACGCGCCCGAACGGGCGTGTTCCCGCGCCGAGGAATGTCCGGCCGCTGTGGTTCTCGAAGCCGACCAGCGTGCCCCACTCCGTCTCCGACAGGACATTACCGATGAACCGATCCGGCCCCGCGTCGCTCCACGCATCGAAGACGCCGATACCCGGCAGATCCTCCGTTGCGTAGGGCCGGTAATAATGGCCGAAGAGTTGATAGCCGCCGCAGACGGTCAGCGCAACCGCGTCGTCCGCCATATCGCGTTTGATGGCGTCGCCGGTCGGCCCTTGCAAGTCCGCGGCTACGGTGATCTGCTCGCGATCCTGCCCGCCGCCAAAGAAGTACAGGTCGGTATCCCCGGCCATCAAGTCATCACCCGGGCCGACGCGGACGACCGCCACATCAATCCCACGCCACTGGCACCGCTGCTCCAGCGTACGGACGTTGCCCCGGTCACCATAGATGTTCATCAGGCGTGGATAGAGCCAGGTAATTCTGAGCGAATAGTTTGTCATTTCAGCACCTCAATGGTGGTGGCGGGCTAAAGCCTGCCACCACCCGGCATCAGTGATTAGCGCCGCTCCGCGGTTGCCCAGACATCGCGAAGCGCGCCGAACGTATGCAACGCCTCGCGCACGGCGAGCATCGCGGTATAGGTGGGCAATACATAGGCATCACTCCCCGCAGCCGCATCCTCCGCGACCGCCACCAGCGCATCAGCGATGTCCGGCACGACGGTGATCCGGCTCTCCGCCACACCAGCGTACTTCAGCCGGATCGCCATATCGAGCGCGCGGATGCCGCTGACGCTGATCGGCGCCGCATAGTCCGCCAGCATCTCGAAATCGGTGTCCCACAACCACGAGACATCGCGCCCGTCGGCGATCAGGTCATTGATGCAGAGCAGCAGCGGCGCGGGCGGGGCGGTGGTCACGAGGCGCAGCACCTCGTTCGCGCCCGTCGGATTCTTAATCAGCGCGAGCGTCAGCCGGCGTCCGCGCAATGCGACCCGCTCGATCCGGCCAAAGGGCGCGACGAATGTTCGCAGCGCGGCAGTCACTGTCGCCGGTGCGACGCCAAGCGTCACGGCGGCGGCGGACGCACCGAGCGCGTTGTAGACATTGTAGAGGCCCGGTACGCTCGTCGTGACATCGCAGAACGGCACATCGCCGCGCGACACGGAGAACGCCACACCCTCCATACCGAGCAAGCGAATATTCGTGGCAGAGAAAGCGGGCGGCGGGCGGGCGTTGTCGCCGGTCGGGCAGTACCAATCACCGAGATGCCCAACCGAGAGCGCGTGATACGCGAGTGGCGTCCCGCATTTCGTGCAGAGAACGGCATCCGCCGCATGGGTCAATTCCGGCAACGTATACGCATGCGGGCCGAGGCCGAAGGGAATACGCGTGATGCCGGGCGGGGCCGCCTCCGCAAGCGCGCAGAGCGTCGGATCATCGGCGTCGAAGACGAGGGTCGTACCGGGCGCAATGGCTGCTAACGCGCCCTTCCACCGCGATGCGACACTGTTCAGTTCGCCGTAGCGATCCAGTTGATCGCGAAAGAGGTTGTTGAGAACGATCACATGGGGTCTCACCGCCGCGACGACGGCAGGAAATGCACCTTCATCCGTCTCGATCACCGCGATATCCGCGTCCGGCCGCCCGAGGAGCGACGACCGGCGCGCGAATGACGCGGCGATCCCCCGGCTGAGGTTGCTGCCCGCACCATTATTCAGCACCGTTTTCCCGGCGGTGGTGAGGATGTCGGCGAGCATCCGCGCCGTCGTCGTCTTGCCGTTCGTCCCCGCGACGACGATTACCCCCTCCGGCAGGCGGGCGGCGAGTTTGCCGATCAGGCGCGGATCAACGCGCTCCGCGGCGAGGCCGGGGAGCGCCGTCCCACCGCTCCGGCCAAGCAGTTGAGTCGCACGATACGTCCCCTTCGCCGTGGCGAGGGCGGCAGCCAACCGGAGGTCCGGCAACCGCGTCACGGCGATTTCTTCGCGCGCACGATGTTGACCGTACGCAGCGTATCGAAGTTCGCATAGGGGACGAGTTCGATCACCTGCGTGTCGGAGATGTCTTCCTTCTGCACGCTATAGACGTAGCCGACGAGCAGATTCGGCATGACGCCATTTGTCAGGTTGCCGGTGACGATCCGCTGCCCCTGCGTAATCTTCGCGTTCTTATCTACCTCGCGCATCAGCAGCCGCTTCGATTCCTGCCATGCACCAACGACGATGCCCTGCTCCCCGTTCTCCTGCACGACGCCACTGACATGAATGCTGTCGTCAATAATGAAGGTGACGAGCGCGGTGTGCGACGTGACATTGGTGATTACGCCCACCATCAACCCCTCCGGCGAGGTGACAGCCATCCCCTTCGCCAGGCCGTTGTCTGTGCCCTTGTTGATCGTGCATTCCTTCTTCGGTGACTCGCGGTCATTCTTGATGACATCCGCCGAAGTGATGTCGTACGTCGGTTGCGCCTGCTGGAAATCGAGTTGTTGGCGTAACTGCTGATTCTCGCGTTTGAGGTCAACAAGGCCGCTATTGTCCACCAGCAATTGGTCATTTTGCTTTTTCAGAATCTCATTCTGCGCCCGCAAATCCTCCGTATTCTGGACGCTGCCGCGCGCGACGCCGAGGCGATCACCGACCGCCTGTGCCCGCTCCTGCCACGACGCAAGGACGCTCGACACACCGCCCTTGATCGGGTCAAAGGCATGCTGTGAGTCGAGCAGGATGAGCAGAAGGGTCAGGCCGACGAACGTGGCGATATAGAGCCAGGGACGCCGACGTGAGCCGAACGACGTGATCATCGTCGCCTCCGTTTAGTAGGGACGCCGGAGTTCCTGGCCCCCGGCGAGCGCGCGGTGATAGAGGTGGATGGACTCGGCCACGCGGCCTGTCCCTTCCGCGACGCAGGTCAGCGGGTCTTCCGCTTTATGGACGGGCATGCGCAATTCCATTTCCAGCCGCCGTTCGAGGCCGAACAGAAGCGCGCCACC
>JAICJW010000579.1 GCA_025928215.1 Chloroflexia bacterium
CCGTGCTTCGAGCTGGGGGGCGATTTCTACGATTTCATCGAGCTACCCAGCAATAACGTCGGATTGGTGATGGCCGACGTCTCCGGCAAAGGGGTGGCGGCATCGCTGATCATGGCGGCGGTGCGGGCGGCGCTGCGGGCGCAGGTCGATAACCTTTATTACCTCTACGAAGTGGTGCGCCGCGTCAACCTCATGCTCGTCCGCGACACCAAGCCGACGGAATTCGTCACGCTCTTCTACGGCGTGCTCGACGCGGTGAACAAGCGCCTGACCTATTGCAATGCCGGCCACCCGCCGGGCCTGGTCCTGCGCGACGGCCGGATCATCGAGTTGCCCGCGGACAACATGGTGCTGGGCGTGGATCCGAACGAGAACTACAAGCAGGCCGTCTTCGAGCTCAAGAGCGGCGATTACGTCCTGCTCTACACCGACGGCCTGTCGGATGCGATGAACTTCACCGGCGAAATGTTTGGCCGCCAGCGAATCCTGGACACCTTCATGTCCGCCGGGAAAACGGCCGGAAATGAAGCGGGCGGCGCCGATACAGTCACCCAGGCCCTCTTGTGGGAAGTTCGGAAATTCGCGGGGATCGCCAAACGCACGGATGACATCACGCTGGTGGTCGTGCGGATCATGTAGTGGACTGCGGGGTACGCGCAGGATCGCCGAGACATCAATTCAGATGAAATACCCCGGATCGACGTTGAAGTGGGCCGCGAGTTTCAGGATCGCAGATTTGCTGAGTTCCCGTTTTCCCGACAGCACCATCGATGCCAGCGGCTGGCTGCCGAGGATCGCACCCAGGCCGGTGACGTTCGTGCCGCTCTGAGCCAGCAAATAGACGAGGCGCGCCAGCGGCGAGGTATGCTCAGGCTCGGGGAAGTGCGCGTCGTCATAAGACTCGATTAGCAGGTCCAATGCGTCCCGATATTCCGCTTCGCCGGGTTTCAGTTCATCCGCGTCTTTCATGACCAGGACGTCGAGAATCTCCGCGGCCTTGTCGTATTCATCGGTGGTCCGGATCGGATAGAGAGGAAACCGCCGAACCAGCGCCATATATGCGGCCGGCGGACCAGCCAAACGGGATTTCAGCGCGGTTGTCATAGCTGCGTCACCCAAAGACCCTTGTCATATTCCTTGTGCGTCATCACCCTCAGCACATAAAGCTTTTGCGTCTCATAACTGATCCGCGCCACGAGCCGGAACCTATTGCCGCCAACATCGAAAATGGCCACCTGCTTGCCGCTGCCCACCGTGGTTTGGTCGGTTTGGCCAAAGGTGCCCTTGACCTCCGGGAAATGCCTCCATCGGACCCGTTTGCCCAGGCGATACCAGTCGTCCAAGGGCCCGGCCGCAGCGGGATTCGCCATCGCGAACTCGCGTAATCGGCGGCGTGTGATAATCCGCATTCAATATCACATTTTGTGATATTTTCCCGCGCCGGTCAAGCGCGAGGGGGTTTCCGACCGCCGAGCATCCGATGGACGCCCACCACAAAGCAGCGTCGGAGCGAGAAGAACCGCAGCCTGATCTTCATCCGCCACAGCGCCGGATCGTTTGGCGTCAGCCGCAATCCCTCCCGCGCCCAAGTCAGCCCCTGATCGTATTGCCCGGCGCGTTCGCATCCGACGGCCAGGTTGAACAGGACCGCGCGCCGGTGCGGCTGAAGGCGCAGGGCCGTCAGCGAAGAGTGGATGGCATCATCGAATCGCCCGGCCAGGAATTGGGCGACGGCGAGGTTCTGCCAGGCGCTGGCGTTGTCGGCCTGGATCGCGACCAATCGCCGGAAACACGCCGCGGCGGCGCGGGCCTGGGCGGTGTCGATCAGCAGGTTGCCCAGCTCCATGAGCGTCGCGGGGTGGTCCGGATGCAGCATGAGCTCGCGCCGGAGATGCCGGCGCGCGCGATCGC
>JAICJW010000026.1 GCA_025928215.1 Chloroflexia bacterium
CCATCCATCTTCGGCATCTGTACGTCCATTACCACAAGGTCCGGGTGAAGTGAACCGGCGAGATTCACCGCTTCTTCACCATTGATCGCCTCGCCAATCACATTGATATTCGGTCGGAGTTCAAAAAGTTCCCGCAGCCCTTCCCGGCTCGCACGGTCATCATCAACAATCAAGACATTCATCCCCGAAAACTCGCATGAACAATAGCTCTCACTATCTCCTGATCGTGTAGCATCCCCATCATCATTCGACATCTTTCAGTATCTCCTTCGCACGGCCAATGCACGCCGCTGCACTTAACGGTACCCCTACGCAATCCGCTTGCCACCTATCACATGGACAGTTTCACCGGGGCGGAAATTGCTCTTTCCCTGTCCAAAAGGACAGGTCGCCGACGTGCGTATAATAAGAGCGGGTATCGGCACGGGAGGGTAGGGCGTTGGATTACAAACCGGCAATCGTGACGCATCCGGCGCGTTTCGTTCGGACGATGCCGCCTGGCGGGCAGAGCGTGCTGTTGGAGAGTTTCTCGGCGATTGCCGAAGCGCTCACCGGCGGCGGCGATCTCACGACGGTGCTGCAATGCATCGCGGAGGAGTCGTTGCGCCTCCTGCATGCCACGTCGGCGCGCGTTCGCATGCCCGATACAACCGGCACGCAACTCCTGCTCGCCGCGCTCGCGGACAACGAGGAGGTAGATATCCGCCTGCCGCCGCCCGATCCGGTCAGCTATGTGCGGACCGACTCGATCGCCGGCAGAGCCTTCCGGACGAATCAGATCTATGTGGCGCGCGGCGCCCCGCGGCGAGGCATTCCGGAAGAGCAGTATGTCATGCACTGCACCGTGCCACTCACGACGCGGAAGCGGACGCTCGGCGTCCTGACGATCTGGCGGACGACCGAGGAATCCTTCACCGAGGATGAAGTCGCGGTCGTGCGCGTCTTCGGCAATGCGGCGGCGCTTGCGATCGAGCAGGTGCGGCTCCTGACCGAGGAGCGCGATCGCACGCGGCGGATGGAGACGCTGACTGAAGTGGCGCGGATTATCAGCGCCGCGACCGAACGCGACGCGCTCTACGAGGCAGTCTACGAGCAGTGTGTCCGGCTCTTCGGCGTCGAACACTTCTATATCGCCCGCACGACACCGGATGGTCAGTTGGTCCCGGTTCTCTGGTATTCCTATGCGCGCCGGCTGCACGAGCAGGAAGAGCGACCCTTGCCGCCGAGCCTCGGCCACTGTGTGATCGAAGGCAATATCCCGATCAACACGGCGGACGCGGGCGCGGAGTATGAGCGGCGCGGCCTCTCCTCGCCACAGGGCGACCCGTGGGGTGAGTCCGTCCATACCTACCACATGCCATGGATGGGCGTGCCGATCCGGGAAGGCGAACGGGCATTCGGCGTGATCGCCACGAATGGCCGCCCGACGCCGTACACCGATGAGGAATGCCGGGTGCTGCTCGCCATCGCCGATCAGGTCGGCGTGGCGATGCGGAATATTGATCTGCTCGAAGCGCAGCGCGCCCGTGCCGCGCGGATGGAAACCCTGACCGAAGTGTCGCGCGCGATCAGCGCGGCGACGGACCTCTCCACCCTCTACGAGGCCGTGCGCCGGGAGTGTGGCCGCCTCTTCAGTGTCGAGAGTTTCTATATCGGGCATGTCCGTGAGGCGACTGGAGCGGTGGTGCCGGATCTGTGGTACAGCCGGGGCGAGCGCCTCCATGATATGGAAGGCGCGCCGCTCGAAGGCGGGTTAAGCCCGGTCGTCGCCGAGACGCGCCGACCGCTTGTGACCGACGATTACATCGCCGAGTGCCGACGCCGCGGCATGGCGATCTACTATCCGACGGACCCCAACGATGTCGGGGACGCATGGATGGGCGCACCCCTCCTGGCGGGTCCGGCGCTGCTCGGCGTGATCGTCATTAATGGCAAGCGCGCCCCTTACAGCGATGACGAGCAGGAAGCATTTATCGCGATCGCCAATCAGGTAACCGTCGCGCTGACGAATGCCCGCCTTCTGCGGGAAAAGGAGGAGCGGGCAACCCGGATGGCGGCGCTCGCCGATGTCTCGCGCGCGATCAGCGCCGTGACGGACCCGGACGCACTCTACGATGTCGTTTATCGCGAGTGCGGGCGACTGCTGCCGATGGCGAATTCGCGCATTTGCCGGATCATGCCGGAGACCGGAGACGTGATCGCGGAGTGCTATTTCCGCAATGGCGCGCGTGTCCGGGATCTGGAGGGCCGCATCCTGCACGGTGGCCTCAGCCCGGTAATCCGTGATACCGGCCAGCCGCTGATGACAAACGATTATGCGGCGGAACTCATGGAGCGGGGCATGGCGCTCGTGGATACTCCCCTACCGCCGCCGCACTCCTCATGGCTCGGCGTGCCGGTCATTCAGGGCGACGAAGTCTACGGCATCATCTCGCTCAACACGACCGAGCGGCGGCTGACGACCGAGGACCGCGACACACTTCTCGCTATCGCCAGCCAGGTCGGCATCGCGATGGCGAATGCCCGCCTGATCGCCCGCGAGCGCGAGCGCGCCACGCGCATGGCGACGCTGACCGAGATCGCCCGCTCGATCAGCGCGACGACCGACCGTGAGACGCTCTACAACGCGGTCTACGAGCAATGCGTGCGGCTCTTCCATGTTGAAAGTTTGCGTATCACCCGTGTCAATCCCGATACGGGGGAGCAGGTCCCCGGGTTCTGGTACATTGATGGCGTCCGGCGCTTCGATCGAGAGGGCGTGCCACTCCGCTATGGCCTCAGTTTCATCGTCGCCGAGACGCGCCGATCATTCAGTACGGACGATTATTACGCGGAACGCATTGCACGGGGCATTCCCGTCTCGAAGCCAATGAACAGCGGTACGTCGTTCGAGGCGAAAGCGTGGCTCGGTGTGCCGATGCTCGCGGGCGATACGCTGCTCGGGGTGATTGCGATGTACGGCAAACTGAGCGCCTACACCCCCGATGAGGAAGAAGCGTTCGTCGCCATTGTCAGCCAGGTGAGTGTCGCCTTACAAAACGTCGAACTGATCGAGCGGGAGCGCTCTCGCGTCGAGCGGTTCGCGGCGCTCAGCGATATGTCCCGTGCGATGAGCGCTGTGCTGGACATGGACGAACTCCTGCACGTCATTCAGCGCGAGACGCCGCGCCTCTTCTCCTCACAGTCACTGCTCGTCGCCTACTGGGACGATGACCGGACATCGTTCCACGAGGAGAGCCGGAACGAAGGGACCAAGGTACTGCCCTTTTCGGAGGTGATGGAGCAACGCGCGCTGACACGGCACGTAGTGGAAACGGGTGAAACCTTCGTCACACACGATTATGAGGGCGAGATGCAGCGCCGGGGCCGCCCACCGCGCGTCTTCCCCTATGTAACGTTCCCGACGGGCTGGATCGGTGTGCCGTTGCGAGCGAAGGAGCGGACGATCGGCGTGATCGCCGCCTTCGCCAGGAAGGAGAATCTTGCCGAGGCAACCGTCCGCATCCTCGAACTGATCGCCCGGCAGGCAGCGATTGCCCTGGAGAATGCCCGCCTGCTGGAGCGCGAGCGAACACGCGCCGAGCGGCTGGCAATCCTCAACGATATCTCCCGGACGATCAGCGCTATGCTCGATCTCGAACCGCTCCTCAGCGCCATCGCGCGCGAGTGCATGCGCCTGCTCAATTTGCGATTCCCCCTGATCGGCTACCGCAGCGCCACCGGCGGCTGGATCACCGCCGCGGGCGCGGCGGCGACTATCGGCCGTCACGATGGGGAGACGGGCGTTGGCCCGCTCGCCACCGTCGTGATGCGGGAGCAGGCTCCGCTCTTCGTTCCCGATTATGAGACGGCATGCCGCGCGTATGGTGTCGCACCGGCGTCGTTGCCCGATCTGGAGTTGCCGCTGGGATGGATCGGCGTACCAATGGTGGTCGGCGCGCAAGCCGTCGGCGTGTTGGCGGGCTTCATTGCGGCGGAGCATGCAACCGCCGAGAACACGCAACTGCTCTCGATCATGGCGAACCAGGCGGCAATCGCCATCGAGAACGCGCGCCTCTATCACGACGCGCAGGAACTCGGCGTCGTCGAGGAGCGCAATCGCCTCGCCCGCGAAATCCACGACACCATCGCGCAGGGATTGACGGCAACGACGTATCAACTCGAACTGGCAGATACCTTCCTCGCGATGGAGCCGCCGAAACTCGACCGCGCGAAAGAGAAGTTGCACCGCTCGCTCGAACTGACCCGCGCGAATCTCGAGGAAGCGCGCCGCTCCGTGATGGACCTCCGCGCCGCACACTTGCAGAATGTCACCCTCACGGAGGCGTTCGAGCGGTTGGCGGAGACCGTCACGAACGATTCCGGCGTGACCGTCACCGTTACGGCCACCGAGGACGTGCCCGCGCTGCCGTCGCCCATCAGCGCCGGCCTCTATCGCATCGGGCAGGAGGCCCTGTCGAACATCGTCAAACATGCACAGGCGACGCTTGTCACGTTGTCGCTCCGCATCGAGGAGCGCACAGTCTGCCTGGCGATCCATGACAACGGCATCGGCTTTGACCCAGAGATCGTCGCGACGCAGCGGACGGCGCGCGGGGCATCGGGGGGGTTCGGCCTGATTGGCATCCGCGAGCGGGCGCAACTGCTGGGCGGCACGAGCACGATCTGGAGCGATGTGGGCGCCGGGACACAGATTGTGGTACGCGTGCCGATCCAATTGTAAACTGACGTGCAGGGAATTGTGGGGATATGACGGGGGGACGGAGATGACGGCGACGCCGATCAAGGTGCTGGTATGCGATGACCATCCCATCGTGCGGGAAGGAATCGTCGCGATCCTCGAAACGCAGCCGGATTTCGAGGTCATTGGGGAAGTGAGCGATGGCACAGACGCCGTCACGCGCGCCGCGAAGGGTGGCGTGGACGTCGTCTTGATGGATTTGCAGATGGCGCAGATGGACGGTGCGGAAGCGACCCGCCGGATCCGCGCGCTCGATGACGGGCCGCGCGTGCTCGTCCTCACCGCCTTCGACACGGACGAGCGCATCCTGGAGGCAGTGCAAGCCGGAGCACAGGGATATTTGCTGAAGGGCGCGAAGCCCGCCGAGATTTTCGATGCCGTGCGCGTCGTCTACAGCGGCGGCTCACTCTTACAGCCGGCCGTCACGAATAGCCTGCTGCGTGCCCTGACCGGCGCGAGCAAGGCGGCTGCGACCGCCACCCTACCCGCGCTGGAGATTGAACCCCTCACCGATCGCGAGCGCGAAGTGCTGGTGCTGATCGCGAAGGGTCTCCGTAACAAGGAGATCGCGGATACGCTCTTCATCAGTGAGCGGACGGTGAAGTTCCATGCGAACGCCTTGTATCAGAAACTGAATGTCACGAGCCGCACGGAGGCCGTCTCCTTCGCCCTTCAGCATCGCCTCATCTCACTGGACGAGACAACCTCCTGAAAGACGTGCTATTGCCGCGTGTGTGCGTAGAGAGGCGCGTGCTCCGCTGGGGCGGGAGTTGGCACGGGTAGCGTAACGCTGGAGAGCATCGCCTCCTGCCCGGCCAGCGCGGGCGCGGGGAGCGGCGGGCGCTTACGGAATGTGGCGATCCGCTCCGCCCAGCCGAGGCGATAAGGCAGCGGCTTCACTCGCTCGTTCAGTGCCACGGAAAGGCCGGCAGGCGTCATCCGCAGAACGGCATAGGTTAATTGGTAGGCGGGGACGAAGACGGGCGGAAGTCTCAGCCGCGTCGGCAACCGGACGATCTTCCGCATCCATGTGCCGGTATTGACGAAGGCGGTGTGCCGCTCGCCGACGACGTATTCCTCCAACTCGGCAATGTGATTGTGACCGTAGAGGAAGACATCCACCGCCGCCACACGATCTTGTCGGTGCGCCGGTTGACGCTCCCCCGCCAGAAAGGCGCGGCAGGACGCGTGATAGTGCTCCTCGCCCTCCGCGACGATCTGCAACGGTTCAAGCAGGCCGGAGCGCCGCCGCCAGCGCATGAAATCATGCCGCAGCATCAAGAGGACGAGGCCGAGCACGACGACGACATCGAGGAGCAGGAAGCCAAAGATCTGGCCCAATCGCCCAACAGAAAACTCCGGCAACCGCCCCTGCGAGAGATGGATGATCGCATCGTTCAGGAAACGCAACGCAAGGAGAATGACGATAGCGGGCGCGAGAATGTAGCGCGTGAATCGTCGCGCTTGCCGGTAGAAATAATTGGAGAAGAGCCACCACGGCACCATCTCCAATGGATAAATGTTGTCAATGTCGGAGAGTGTCGTCGCGTCGTCCGGCCCGGCGAAGCGGCCGAGTGGTTCGATGCGGTTGACGAGTTGCGTGACGACATGCGTGCCGACGGGCACAATCAACGGATGGCCGTAGTCCACGATGGCGTTCTGGCTATCCTCCTCGTTGCCGTGCTCCGCGTAGACGGTCAGTTCGCCGCCATCCGAGGCGAAGCAATGCTCGTAGCCGAGCGCGACATCATGAACGATCCCCTGCTCGATCAGGTAGGTGCCGATCGCGACGTTCCACGCCGTCTCGCTGTCGTGATTGCCGACTGTGTAGACTGTGCGGTGGCCGGGCCGGGCGTTCCACTCGCGCAGCCGTGCGAAGAGCGCGGCATGATCCGGGTGCTCGACGACCACGCGCGCGCGGTTTCCGCCCGGTGGCAGCGTCACTTGCAGGAACTCGAAGAAATCGCCGTTAATGAGGATCGTCACCGGTTCCGGCTCGCGGTCGAGATCATCGAGGAGCGCGATTAGTTCCGCGTGACAGAAGAAATCCTCTTGGCCGGGGTCACCGCCGATATGCAGATCGCTGAGGACGACGAGCACGCCGCCCCGCCCCTCGGCATTCGTCTCCACGACCGCCGGAAGGGCGACGATGTGCGGCGCGTCTATCCCCGGCGCGCGGTAGGTTCCGTTATCCATTAGTATCCGTTTCTCTGCCTGTTTCGTTGCCCCACCTATACGGCATTACCGATGCACCGACGACTTCCCCTCAGCACCGGCTGTGCCAGCGCCGCCAATTGAATGGCGCGGCCCCACACCTCTATGGCGGTGGTCGCCGCGCTCGTGTCCACTATTGTATGGCGGGGAGGCGGTGGCCGCCAGTCAGCAGCCCACGGTCAGCAAGGCTTCAGACGCCTCTCATCTTCGTTTCAGTATCTCTGCGTACTATAGAGGGGAATCGTTCGACACCCGCCACATGGAGGATGCGGCACCTGCCCATTTCACCGCCCGCAGTACGGGTCGGATGGATATAGGAACGGTCTGAAAAACCTGTCATGCTAGGCGTAGGAACAAATCGTGCGTAGCGTACGTTATACACGGTGAAGCGGCTCTCATGCCGCAGTGATCAGAGAGACGGAGGCACATATCATGGACAAAACGGTTTCGGTTCAATCGCTGGTTGTGGAGAAATATACGCAACTGCTCCATGCCGCCGCCAAGCGCCGTGATGCTCTTCTCGGCAAGACGACACCCATTCCGGTTGTCGTCCGACCGTCGCAGCCCATCCGGGTGCCGGTCAGCCGCCGCTGTCGCGTCTATCCGTAGCGCCAGCTGGGCGAAGCAGACAGAAGGGTCTGCCGCACGCCCGCCGGATTGCTCCACGGTTTCTCTATAGACGAGCCGCGCACCATCGCGTGGCACAAAGCCCGACCACAAGCGGTCGGGCTTTTTTTGCTGAATGGGAGGAGCGAAGAGCTAATTCCGGCACCTGCGATTGCGCTATACTTGTGTCTGAAAATTCGCTCCTTGCAGGGAAGGGACATCTCGCCTGTCAGCACCAACGAACCCACCGGATACCCGCGCGATCTGGGTGATCGGCCATCGAAATCCGGACACGGACTGCACCATCGCCGCGATCACCTATGCTGCCCTCAAGCAATCGCAGGCGGACGGCAATACGCTCCTCATCCCGGCGGTGCTCGGGCCGCTGAACCCGGAGACACGCGCCGTCCTCGCCCACTTTCATATCCGCGCACCCTTCGCGCTCGCCGATGTTCTCCCGCGCGTTCGGGACATCATGACGATCAATGTGCACTCCGTCACGGACGGCGCGACGCTTCACGATGTGGCGGCGCTAATGCACGAGTACCAGATCCGCACGATACCCGTGATCGGCCCGGACGATCGGCTGCGCGGCGTCGTCACGGTGGACGAGATCGCGGATCGCTACCTGAGCGAGCTGCAACGTGGCGAGCGGCCCGGGCGCCCTCCGGGCGGCATGCCAGTGACGGTGCGCGATCTGATGCGCGCCGATGTCGCGACGGTCAGCGCGGACGTGCTGATTGAGGAGGCGCAGCGCGTCTTGATCGAGGTCAAAGGGCGCAGCCTGATCGTTGTGGACGATGACGATCGGGTCGTCGGCCTCGCTACCCGCACGGACTTCCTGCGCCGCCAGCGCCGCCGCATCATTCTGGTGGATCACAGCCAGCGGGCGCAATCGGTCGAGGGGCTGGAGACGGCGGAGGTCGTTGAGGTCGTTGATCATCACAATATTGGCGATGTGACGACGGGCGCGCCGATCTTCTACCTCGCCGATCCCGTCGGCGCGACGGCGACGCTGATCGCGGAGATGTATCTCGACCCGGAACGCTGGTTCCACCTGCCGCACCCGGAACGTGTGGCGCTGGATGAGACGACCGCAGGCTTGCTCCTCAGCGCGATCATCTCCGACACGCTTCTGCTCCGCTCCCCAACAACGACGATCCGCGATCGCCGCGCCCTCGCCGCACTCGTCGCACGGACGGGATTGAATGCCGAGGTGCTGGCGAAGGAGATGTTCGCGGCACGCTCCGATATTTCGGCGCGCACGGCGGAGGAACTGGTCGGCAATGATTACAAGCCGTACGAGTTCGGCGGTAAGGCGGTCGGCGTCGCGCAGGTAGATGTCATGTCGCTCGATGCCGTGCGCGGGCGATACGATGAACTACGCGACGCACTCGCGGCGGCGAAAGGGCGGCAGGGGCTGGATGTCTCCGTCCTGATGATGACGGACATCATCGGCGAGGCGACCGATCTCCTCTTCGATCCGGAGAGCCGCCCGATCATTGAGCGCGCCTTCGGCGTCCAGGCGTCCGGCGGCTACGCGCATCTGCCGGGCGTCGTCTCGCGCAAGAAGCAACTGATCCCGCCCCTCTCTTCCGCGCTGTGATTGAGAGCTATGTGCGCTCCCAGCGATACCCCCTGTCCGTCGCGACGATGTGGCCCCATGCCGGGAAATGCTCGTGCGTGAAGACAATCGTTGCGTCGGTCGGCCCCGCTTCGGCGAGGAAACGATCGCGCGAGGCACGCATCGTGGGAAGATCAACCCACGGCGAGGCCCAGTTGAGATGACCAATCTCCGAAGGGTGGTGAAAGAGGTCGCCGAGCGCGTAGAAACGCGCGCCCGCTGAATCGAGCCGGATGATGGAATGCCCCGGTGTCTCGCCCGGCGCGTGGATCATCGCCACACCGGGGACAACCTCTTGATCGCCGTCCACGAGGTCGAGCAGGCCGCGCTTCGCGACCGCGCCGAGCCGGGCGGATAGGTCACGTTCCGGCATGTCCCGCCGTGGATTGCCCTCCCAGTCAGCCCGGCCAATCAGGTGACGCGCGTTCGGGAAGCGCACCGCATTGCGCCCACCCCGCTCGGCGACGACGCCCGCGAAGTGGTCGTCGTGCGCGTGGGTGATGAGGATGTGCGTAATCGCCTCGGGACGGACGCCGATACTCGCCAGTCCCGCTTCCATCCCCGGCGTCCGGGTCAGGCCGGGCCATATGGTAGCGAAATGGTCATTCCATGCCGAGCCGGGATCGTCATACGCGGGGTCAATGAGTATCGAGGCGTCGCCGATCCCGATGTGAATGACCATCTGGCCGCTGTTCAGGCGATCATTGGCGTCCACTTCACCACCCGCGCGAATCAATGCCGCCTCCGGCGGAGGAAAGACCGACGCGACCGGGATGGGGATAATCCCGTCATTGATGACCGTGACCGTCGCGTCGCCGATCCGGCGCGAGGAGACGTATGCGACGGGGGATTGCTCAGCCATGCGGACCTCCACTACCGACGAGCGATCTATCATGCAGCGATGAGCGTACTACAAACACCGGCAATGATCGCTGAACGAATATCTGCGTGTAGATATTCGTTTACATTATCAAATTTTCTCTCTCAATCTTTTATGCACCCACCAATCACAGGCCGGACAGATATAAGGGCGTACGTTCGCTCTTGCACGAATGTGCTATACTTCAACTCACGGTAAACAGGTATGTACACGGGCGCAACGTCGCGGCCCGCGATCTTTTGGCAGAGGCGCCGCTTCTGCCGGGGTCAGAAAGGAGGAACGCCAGCAGAGGGCGGCTTTCTCGTACCAATCTTTTGGTATGCATCCGGCGGTGACGGGCGGAACGAGGGAGGCATCCTGTGGAAGTAACGGCGGAGCACTCGGGCGGCCAAGAAGTCCTCAGCGAGCGCAAGATTTTCGGGATCATCGGCGCATCGTCGGTCGGGACGATGATCGAATGGTACGACTTCTACATCTTCGGCAGCCTCGCGACGGTGATCGCACTCCATTTCTATCCGAGCGGCAACTCAACGGCGGCGCTCCTCGCGACGCTCGCCACTTTCGGCGCGGGGTTCGCCGCCCGCCCCTTCGGCGCGCTCGCCTTCGGTCGGATCGGCGACCTGATCGGCCGGAAGTACGCGTTCCTCTTCACGCTGCTTATCATGGGCGGCGCAACCTTCCTGATCGGCCTGCTGCCGGACTACAACAAGATCGGCATCGCGGCGCCGCTCATTCTCGTGACGATCCGCATCATCCAGGGCCTCGCGCTCGGCGGCGAGTATGGCGGCGCGGCGGTCTATGTCGCCGAGCATGTCCGGGATAACCGGCGCGGCTACTACACCAGTTTCATCCAGACGACGGCGACGCTCGGCCTCTTCATCTCGCTGATCGTCATTCTCGTCTTCAGCGAGAATATGTCGGACGCCCACTGGAAGGCATGGGGCTGGCGCATCCCGTTCCTGCTTTCGTCGGTGCTCGTCGTTGTCTCGCTCTTGATCCGCCTGCGGCTCAAGGAATCGCCGCTCTACGCGCAACTGAAGACCGAGGGCAAGACCTCCAAAGCGCCCATCGCGGACAGCCTCGGCTCGAAAGCGAAGTGGCAGACGATCCTGCTCGTGCTCTGGGGAGCGACGGCGGGGCAGGCGGTCATCTGGTACACGCCGCAATTCTACGCTTCGACGTGGTTGCAGAATAAGAGCATCGCGAACGTCAGTTTCGTGGACACCAACTGGATCATCGCCATTGCGCTCGCCCTCGGCACGCCCTTCTTCATCGTCTTCGGACGCCTCTCGGATCGCATCGGTCGCAAGCCGGTCATCATGGCGGGCTGCTTCCTCGGCGCGGTGCTGACGATCCCGATGTTCGCGATCATGCGCCACTTCACGCCGGTGATGGGGCACTACAACCCGGTGGTGCTCGTCCTCTGTGAGTGGGTGCTGATTCTCCTCGTGACGATGGTTTACGGGCCGATCGCGGCCTTCCTCGTCGAGTCGTTCCCCTCACGAGTGCGGTATACGTCAGTCTCGCTGCCGTATCATATCGGGAACGGGTATTTCGGCGGCTTCCTGCCGCTGATCGCGACGGCGCTGTTCACGAGCGCGGCCGCACTGAACGCGGACAAAACACCGAAGCATCCGAACCTCGTCAGTAAGGCGCCGTATATGGGCCTCCTCTTTCCCGTCATCATCGCGGCGGTCACCTTCATCGTCGGCACGCTGCTGCTGCGGGAGACGAAGAACAACTCGATGAACCTGCAGGAGACCAACCAGCGCGGCTACTCCCCCGCGATCTTCTGGTCGCTCATTGGCCTCTCCGTTGCGGCGCTCGTTGCCGCGGACCACTGGCTGACCCCGACGCTCAACACGAGCACCTTGAACGTCCAGTGGTTCTTCCGCATTCTCGCCCTTATCGTCGTCCTCTGCGGTGTTCTCTTCGCCGTCCTCAAGCGGCGGCATGACGCGGAGGAACCGAGCCAGGTTGCGCTGACGGGGGACTGATTCGTTCCTCACCCCCGACCCCTCTCCATCGCCTTAACGCCTCAATACCATACGATCACAGCGGCGATGGAGAGGGGCGGAGAGATTTTGTATGACGAACGCTCCGTCCCTTCCTGCAATGAGGAAGGGACGTTTTATTGCGGACTCCCCGATTGCCGACGTTCGCTTTTCTCCCGCCGACTTGACACGTACAGAATGTACGTATATATTCGTTGCTCTTGACAAGCGGCGCGAGTACCGCTACGATACCCCTACATCTTGTGGTGCCGGAGCATAGACACCCCGATATATCCCCTTTCCTCCGTGAAGCAGGATCGGGGGTTGGAGGGTACGGGGGATTCTTTCTATCGGCATCGCGATCCGTATTGAGCAGGTCGGAGGTATCATACCTGCGAGTTGGTTGGGACGAAGGGAGTCACGGGAGATGGCGTCGGTACCCACGAAACGGCTGAAGGTGACGGACATGACCAAGAAGACAAGCAATGGGCACGGCAATGGAAACGGTAATGGTACGCACGCGGCGATGATGCAGCGGCCCGCCCTGAAGGGCGCATGGTCCGAATCTGCCGTGCGCGTCCTGCGCGAGCGGTATCTGTGGAAGAAGGACGGCCAGTTCCTCGAAGATGAGGACGGCCTCTGCTGGCGCGTCGCGACGGCGGTCGCGCGGGCGGAAGCGAACTACGGCGGGGATGTCTACGCGATCGCCAGCCAGTTCTACGAAGTGCTCGTCACCGGCAAGTTCCTCGCCAACTCTCCGACGCTGATGAACGCCGGCAAGGACAACGGCCTGCAACTCTCCGCCTGCTTCGTCCTCCCGGTGGAGGACACAATCGAAGGCATCTTCGATGCCGTGAAATACGCCGCGATTATCCATAAGAGCGGGGGCGGCACCGGGTTTTCCTTCTCCCGCCTGCGCCCGGAGGGAAGCACCGTCGGCACGAGCCAGGGCGTCGCCAGTGGCCCTGTCTCCTTCATGCGCATCTTCGACGCGGCGACCGAGCAGGTGAAGCAGGGCGGCACCCGGCGCGGCGCGAACATGGGCATCCTGCGCGTGGATCACCCGGACGTTGAGAAGTTCATCACCTGCAAACTGGATGGCGGTGTGACGAATTTCAACATCTCCGTCGCCGCCACGGAAGCCTTCATGCGCGCGGTCAAGGAGGACACCGAGTATGACCTGATCGAGCCGCACTCCGGCGCGGTCGTTGGCCGGAAGCGGGCGCGTGACGTCTGGGAGCAGATCGTGGACGCCGCCTGGCGCTCCGGCGACCCCGGTTTCGTCTTCATTGACCGCGCGAACAACAGCAAGAGTAACCCAACTCCCGCGATTGAATTGCTTGAAGCTACTAATCCATGTGGAGAGCAATGGCTCGGCCCCTACGATGCATGCAATCTCGGCTCGATCAACCTGGCGGCGACGACGAAGCGGATTGGCGAGACGGTCTTCCTCGATTGGGAGGAGTTGGAGCGGGTCACACGGCTGACGGTGCGCTTCCTCGACGACGTGATCGATGTCAATCCGCTGCCGCTGCCGCAAATTCAGGAGAAGGTGCGCGCGAACCGGCGCATCGGCCTCGGCGTGATGGGCTGGGCGGATTTGCTCTTCCTGCTCGGCATCCCCTACGACTCCGACGAGGCGCTGAAACTGGGCGAAGAGATCATGGCGAAGATTGATGAGTGGGGCTGGGCGGCCTCCCGCGATCTCGCCAAGGAGCGCGGCCCCTTCCCGAACTTCCCGGAGAGCATCTATGCGAACGACGCACCCGTTCGCAACGGTACGGTGACGACCGTCGCGCCGACGGGCAGCATCAGCATCCTCGCGGACTGCTCCAGCGGCATCGAACCGATCTTCGCCCTCGCCTTCCAGCACCGCGTCAAGCAGGGTAAGGAGTATCGTATCCTCAACTTCGTCAACCCGATCTTCAAGGCGGAAATGGAGCGGCGCGGCCTGTGGAGTGAGTCCCTGGAGCAGCACCTGATCGCGACGGGCAGCGTCAAGGGCGCGCCGGGTGTGCCGGAAGAGATTCAGCGCGTCTACGTCACGGCGCAGGAGATCAAGCCGGAATGGCATGTGCGCCAGCAGGCCGCGTGGCAGAAATACGTGGACAACTCGATCTCCAAAACGGTCAACCTCCCGAACGAGGCGACCCGCGCCGACATCGCCGAGGCGTACATGAGCGCCTACGATACCGGCTGCAAGGGCATCACCGTCTTCCGTGACGGCTGCAAGAGCGAGCAGGTGCTGAACATCGGCGTCAAGGAGGAGCAGCCCGATGCCGCCCCCACCACGGCTCCCGCCGAATCCGGCACGGCAGCACCGGCGCCCGCGACGGTCGCGACGATCAAGCCGCGTCCGGAGATCGTGCAGGGATATACCCGCGCGATGGTCGCGCCGGAAGGCAAGGTCAATATCACGATCAACTCGGACGACGACGGGCCGCTGGAAATCTTCGTCACGATTGGTCGTGCCGGGACGGACATCGCCGCGATGGCCGAAGGAATCGGGCGGTTGATTTCGCTCACGTTGCGCCTCCCGTCGAATCTCTCGCAGGAGGAGCGGGCAAAGGCGGTC
Organism: Chloroflexia bacterium; assembly: GCA_025928215.1. Taxonomy (GTDB): domain Bacteria; phylum Chloroflexota; class Chloroflexia; order Thermomicrobiales; family JALYUS01; genus JALYUS01. The sequence goes on from JAICJW010000026.1 coordinate 14,635, forward strand.
GCCAGCCAGTTGCGCGGCATCGGCGGCTCGCGGTCAGTCGGCTTCGGCCCCGCGCAGGTCCGCTCGTTGCCGGACGCCATCGGCAAGGCAATCGCTATGCACTTCGGCGAGGCGGTGACGAACGGCCAATCGGCCGTAGCTTCCGCATCCGTCGCGGCCGCCGAGAAAGCGCCGCGACCCTCCGGCAACCTCTGTCCGCAGTGTGGCTCCGCCGCCTTCGTCCTCGAAGAAGGCTGCAAGAAGTGCCACGCCTGCGGCTACAGCGAGTGCTAAATAAGTAGTCAGTAGTCGGTAGTCAGAAACTGGTCTCCGCTCCGGCGATTCGCTCGGAGCGGAGGGTTCCCTCATCGAAATCCGCATCATCGTCGAATCGGGTGACGTGCCCCTGTGCGTCGCTTTGGGAGGTTGCGCCATGTCTCTCACATCTCATGCCCCGCACACGAACGGTTCCCGCGCGCTGCCCGCCGTCCATAAGCGGGACGGGACGATTGCCGCGTTTGATGGCGAGCGTATCCGCGTCGCCATTGAGAAGGCCTTCCGCGCCGAACTCGATCTCTCCGCCGATATTCCCCTCGCGCCCGAGACGGCGGTGAAGATCGCCGGACTGGCGACGGAAGTCGTCGTCTGGTGCCACGCGCAGGATGAGGTGCGCGTCGAGCAGATTCAGGATGAGGTCGAGAAATCGCTGATGCGGGCCGGGGATCACGGCGTCGCGCGGCGCTACATCCTCTACCGCGAGGCGCGGGCGGAGGAGCGGCGGGCGCGCGTTATTCACTACACGCGGATGGACGGCACAACGGCTGAACTGGATCATGACGCCCTCCGGCAGCGGATCGCGGAGGCGTGCGCGGGGCTTGGCGACGATCTCGCCGCGCCGGTCTTCGCGGAGGCGGTCGGCAGCCTCTACAATGGCATCGCCGAGCAGGAGATCGCCCAGGCCATGATTCTCGCCGCCCGTGCCCGCTTCGAGCGCGAGCCAGTTTACACCTACGTCGCCGCACGCCTGCTGCTCACGACGCTCTATGCGGAGGCATTCGGCACCGAGACGTTGCTGTCGCAGGCGGATGCGGCGTACCGGGGGTACGTCGCGGCATATATCCAGACCGGCATCGCGGCGGGGATGCTCGATCCGGCGCTGGCGACGTTCGACCTCGACCGGATCGCCGCCGCCCTCCGACCGGAACGCGACCTGCTCTTCAACTACCTCGGCCTCCAGACGCTCTACGACCGCTACCTCTTGCAGACGAAAGGGCGCCGCTACGAGCCGCCGCAACTCTTCTGGATGCGCGTCGCGATGGGCCTCGCCCTCAACGAAGATGACCGCGAGGGGCGCGCGATTGCCTTCTACGACCTGATCTCCCAGTTCGCCTTTGTGCCCTCGTCGCCGACGCTCTTCAATGCGGGCACGCGCCATCCACAGCTCTCCTCCTGCTTCCTGACGACCGTGCCGGACGATCTCGGCGCGATCTTCAAGTGCGTGCGGGACAATGCGCTGCTCTCGAAATGGAGTGGTGGCCTCGGCAACGACTGGACGAATGTCCGCGCCCTCGGCGCGCGCATCGCGGGGACGAACGGCAACAGTCAGGGGATCATCCCCTTCCTCAAAGTAGCGAACGACACCGCCATCGCCGTCAACCAGGGCGGCAAGCGGAAGGGCGCGGTCTGCGCCTATCTGGAACCGTGGCACCTCGACATCGAGGAATTCCTGGAGTTGCGCCGCAACACCGGCGACGATCGCCGCCGCACACATGACATGAATACCGCCCTCTGGATACCGGACCTTTTCATGCAGCGCGTCGCGGAAGGCGGCGAGTGGACGCTCTTCAGCCCGAGCGATGTGCCCGATCTGCACGATCTGTATGGTCGCGCCTTCGCGGAGCGGTACACTGCGTACGAAGCGATGGCGAAAACGGGTAAGATCGCGCTTTCGCGCACCCTCCCCGCCGTGGACCTCTGGCGCAAGATGCTGACGATGCTCTTCGAGACGGGCCACCCGTGGATCACCTTCAAGGATCCGTCCAATATCCGCTCGTCTCAGGATCACGCGGGTGTCGTCCATAGCTCCAACCTCTGCACGGAAATTCTTCTCAACACCGCCGCCGATGAGACCGCCGTCTGCAACCTCGGCTCGATCAACCTGCCCCTACACCTCACGGACGGCACATTGGATCAGACGCGCCTCAGAGCGACGGTGCGCACCGCCGTGCGGATGCTCGACAATGTCCTTGACCTCACCTATTACCCAACGGACGAGGCACGCGCCGCGAACCTCCGCCACCGCCCGGTGGGGCTGGGCATCATGGGTTTTCAGGATGCGCTCTATGCCCTCGGCCGCTCGTACGCCAGCGAGGAAGCGGTGGAATTCGCGGATCGGAGTATGGAGGTGATCTCCTACTACGCCATCCTCGCCTCCACGGAACTGGCCCACGAACGTGGCGCGTATCCGAGTTATGCGGGGTCGAAGTGGGAGCGCTGCATCCTGCCGATTGACAGCATCGGCCTCCTGGAAGCGGAACGCGGGCTGCCGGTGACGATGGATCGCGCAATGACGATGCCGTGGGAGAAGGTGCGCAACGCCGTCTGGGAGTACGGCATGCGCAACAGCAACGTGATGGCGATTGCGCCGACCGCGACGATCTCCAACATCGTCGGCATCTCGCAATCCATCGAGCCTGCCTACAAGAACCTCTTTGTGAAGAGCAACATGTCCGGCGACTTCACACAGATTAACACCGCGCTCGTCGCCGACCTCACGCGCCTCGGCCTCTGGGACGACGCGATGCTGGACGATCTCAAATATTACGATGGATCGCTCCAGGAGATCGAGCGTATCCCGGACGACATCAAGCAGCGCTATCTCACCGCCTTCGAGGTGGATCCGTCATGGCTCATTGAAGCCGCCAGCCGCCGCCAGAAATGGATTGACATGAGCCAGTCTCTCAACCTCTACATGGTCCAGCCGAGCGGCAAGAAACTCTCGGAGATGTATTTCGAGGCATGGAACAAGGGGCTGAAGACGACCTACTATCTCCGCACCCTCGCCGCCACGCAGGTGGAGAAATCCACACTGGACATCAACCGCCGCGCCATCCAGCCCCGCTGGATGAAGCATCAGAGCGCATCCAGCAACATCCAGATCACCCGCCCCGCCACCGAAGTGGATGAAGGGACCGCCTGTGCCCTCGGTGAAGAGTGCGAGGCGTGCCAGTAGGGGCAGCAGACAGCGGGTAATTGTAGGGGCGCATAGCATGCGCCCTCCCTTACCCGCCCGGTCCATACGCAGGAAACAGAAAGGACGCAAAATCATGCACTCAGTCCTCAGTCCTCAGTCCTCCGTCCTTCCCCCGTCCTCAGTCCTCGATCCGGCGCGGGACAAGCGACTGATTAACTGCTCGCAGGTGGATGTGAATCAACTGATGCCGCTCAAATACCATTGGGCATGGGAGCACTACACGAACGGCTGCGCGAACCAGTGGATGCCGACCGAAGTGGCGATGGGCAAGGATATCGAGACGTGGCGCGGCAGCGACCTGACGCCGGACGAGCGGCTCGTCATCATGCGCAATCTCGGCTTCTTCTCGACCGCCGAGAGTCTGGTCGGGAACAACCTCGTCCTCGCCCTCTTCAAGCACATCACGAACCCGGAGTGCCGCCAATACCTGCTGCGGCAGGCGTTCGAGGAGGCGGTGCATACGCACACCTTCCTCTACATCGTCGAAAGCCTCGGGCTGGACGAACGCGCCGTCTTCAACATGTACCACGAAGTCCCGGCCATCGCCCGCAAGGACGCCTTCGAGATGGACCTGACCGCCGCCGTCCTCGACCCCACTTTCTCGACCGAGACGTTCGCAGGCGCGCAGAAACTCTTGGAGAACCTGATCGGCTACTACCTCATCATGGAGGGCATCTTCTTCTACACCGGCTTCGTGATGATCCTCTCCTTCCACCGCCGCAACCGCATGACGGGCATCGGCGAGCAGTTCCAGTACATCCTGCGCGACGAGACGACGCACCTCAACTTCGGCATCGATCTCATCAACGGCATCAAGGA